>JBKOZG010000155.1:0-11858 GCA_046725775.1 Actinomycetota bacterium
CGTCGAGGCTGAAGCTAACCATGCTGATAGGTCCAATGAGAGAACAATCCGAAGGTTTGTTGGTTCGAGTCCAGCCGGGGGAGCACTGCAGAGAGCTCAACCGGCCGCTCGGTTCGCTGTCCTAGCCCCGTTCAACTCCTCAAGATCGTCAAGGAAAGTGCTCGCCCACTTATCGATGTCATTTTCGAAGACCTGGCGGCGCATCACCTTCATTCGGCGAGCCTTGTTGCGCGGCGAATCGTTCATGGCTTCCAGCATGCGATCTTTGAGGCCATTTATGTCGTGAGGATTGACCAAATACGCCTGACGCAGCTCGCGGGCAGCACCGGTGAACTCGCTGAGCACCAGTGCGCCGTCGTCTTGTTGACGGCACGCGACGTACTCCTTGGCCACTAAGTTCATGCCGTCACGTAGCGGCGTCACCAGCATGACGTCGGCCGCCCGGTAGATGGCGGCCATTTCTATGCGTGGATACGACACGTGCAGGTAGGTGATCGGTGGCCGACCGATACGTGGGCTTTCGGCATTGATTCTGCCGACAAGCCGGTCGGTGTCATCCCTGAGCTGCCTGTACAGGTCGACCCTCCCACGTGACGGAATGGCTAATTGCAGAAGTAGTGAATCGTCTGGATCGATCCTTCCCTCCGCAATCAACTCGCCGAAGGCTTCGATTCGCTCCAACAGTCCTTTGGTGTAGTCGAGGCGGTCCACACCGAGGAACATGACGCGCGGGTCACCGAGATCACGGCGGATCTCAGTGGCGCGTCTCGCAGCTTCTTCGGTGGCCGCCAGTTCGTTGAGCGACCTAGCGTCGATGGCAATTGGATAGGCCCGCGCCAGCACTTCGCGACCGTCCGACAGCCGGATCCGATCCCGCAGCGTCTCCAGCCCAACCCGGTTCCGAACCAGCCGGACAAAGTTTTGGGCGCCACCTGGAAGTTGGAAACCGACCAGATCAGCGCCGAGAAGCCCTTCCAAGATCTGGTCTCGCCACGGAAGCTGCAAGAACAGCTCCGTGGGAGGAAAGGGGATGTGGAGGAAGAAACCGATCCTCAAGTCGGGACGCAGGCGGCGGAGCATCCGCGGAACCAGCTGCAGCTGGTAGTCCTGAACCCAGACCACCGCGCCACGGGCTGCCACTTTGGCAGTACGGTCGGCGAACCGCTGGTTGACCGTGACGTAGGTGTCCCACCACTCGCGGTGGAACTGCGGCGTAGCGATCGCGTCGTGATAGAGAGGCCAGAGCGTCGCATTGGAGAAGCCCTCGTAGTACTCCGCCACGTCAGCAGCTGACAGCGGGACCGGGACCAGTGTTAGTCCATCATCTTCGAACGGTTCCAGATCCTCGTCAGCTGCTCCGTGCCAGCCGACCCAGGCGCCGCGGCGACTGTGCATGATCGGGTCGAATGCTGTGACCAGCCCGCCAGGCGACGGTCGCCAGTCGGTTGAGCCATCGGGAAGTTCGGTTCGCTCAACTGGGAGCCTGTTGGCCACTACTACGAAGGAGGCCGCACCGGGTTTCCATTCCCTGGCCTTCGAGCTCATGAACGTCGTGACCTCCTTACGGCGTTCCCTAGACCTTAGCTGCACTCCGCTTTGATGGGCCAGGGCGCTCGTAGGGGACAAGACGCCGGGAGCGCCACGCATTTGCCTTACTTGGGGTGTGGCTAACACTCGCCGAGCGGCTCGTCGGCGAGCTCTGATCCGCCCCCCAGCGATGATGATTGCAGTCAAGCACAGAGGCCTGCAGGGGCCATACTTGAAGGCAGTTCAATGCCTGATCACAACGTGGAAGACGTTTCTGGCGGCCTCGCTTCCCGGCTGAGAGCTGCAGACAAGCAGGAAACGTGCGACTCAGGCCAGGAGGCCAATTCCGCATGAGTGGCTCGCCCGCCGTCTCGGCCAGCACCAGCATCCTTGAGGAGCCCCCTGAGCAACGGCGGACCCTCACGACCCTGCTGTTGGCGCAGATCCTGAGCGGTGCCGGTCTGGCGGCTGGCATTACAGTCGGCGCACTGCTCGCCGAGCAGATGTTGGGCTCCAGCCGTTTCTCCGGGCTGCCGATCGTCTGCTTCACCATAGGTTCCGCTGCTGCAGCCGTTGGCGTGGGCCGTGTCAGCCAGAATCTGGGCCGTCGTGCTGGCCTGAGCGCCGGCTATGTCACGGGCGCCCTCGGCAGCCTAGGGGTCGTGGTCGCAGCGGACCTCGACAACGTCGTGCTGCTCTTCGCCTCGCTGCTGGTTTACGGCGCCGGCGTCGCCACCAATTTGCAGGCGCGGTACGCAGGAGCAGATCTCGCCGCACCAAGCCGACGCGGCCGGGCGGTTAGCATCGTGCTTGTCGCTACGGCCGTCGGGGCGATCATCGGTCCCAACCTGGTGAACCTGACCGCCACTCTCGCCACTGAGGTCGGCATCCCCCCGCTCGCCGGGCCGTTCATGCTCGCTGGGGCGGCGTACGCCGCGGCTGGGGTGGTGCTGTGGATCCTGTTGCGGCCTGATCCATTGCTGCTCGCCCGTAGCATTGCCGCCACCAAGTCGGCCCCCAGTAACCAGGCCAATTTCGGCTCGACCGCACCAGCGGTTGTA
Source organism: Actinomycetota bacterium (assembly GCA_046725775.1). Lineage (GTDB taxonomy): Bacteria > Actinomycetota > Actinomycetes > Propionibacteriales > Propionibacteriaceae > Microlunatus. Next base: position 2,589 of record JBKOZG010000155.1, read on the forward strand.
AATGGATCTGAGTCTCGGCGATGGTCGTGGGCCGTCGCAAGCGGCGCCGGCATCCTGATCCTCACGCAGTTGATCATGGTCGCCATCATGACGATGACCCCCATCCACATCGAGCACCACGGGCACAGCATCGGTGTCACAGGTGTCGTCATCGCCGCCCACGTTGCTGGCATGTTCCTGCCGTCGCCATTCTCAGGTTGGCTGGTCGACCGATTTGGCTACCTTCCGATCGCCGTCGCTTCGGGCGTCACCTTATTGGCAGCGGGCCTGCTCGCCGCCTGGGCTCCAGCGGATTCGGTGGCGCTGCTGGTGCTGGCCCTCGTGCTGCTCGGACTGGGATGGAACCTTGGACTGGTCAGCGGCACAACGTTGGTGACCGACGCGGTACCGCTTGCCACGCGCGCGCGTACCCAGGGTGTCGTCGAAATGGGGATAGCGCTCGCGGGCGCCGGTGCCGGGCTGAGCTCGGGGTTGATTGTCACTTCCACGAGCTATGCGACGCTCACACTGGCGAGCGGATTCTTAGCCTTGTTGATCATTCCCATCGCAGCAGTCGCCCGAGCTAGCCCCATTCCGCAGGCGTGAACGTTTCGCGAAAGAATGATCCGCCTGACAGTGACGAGGTCGAAGGACTGGAGAGGCTCGTCACGACGGCCCGGCGGGCGGGTGTGGACGATCCACGGTTGCTAGACGTGATGCGCCAGGTGCCGCGGGCTGCTTTCGTGCCGCTTGACCAGGTCCGATTGGCCTATCACGACATACCGCTGCCGATCCCACACAGCCAGGTGACTACCCAACCGTCCTTGTCTGCCTTGATGATCCAGGCACTCCGGCTCGCCGGAGGCGAGCACATTCTCGAGGTCGGTACCGGGTACGGCTACCAGACCGCTCTGCTTGGGAGGTTGGTGTCGTTTGTGACGACTATTGAACGATGGACCGACCTGGCGGACCAAGCTCGGCGCAACCTTGCGGCCCAAGGTATCAAGAATGTGCATGTCGTCGATGGCGACGGCACCGAAGGCGTCCCGGCGGCAGCGCCGTACGACGCCATTCTCGTGTCGGCGGCATTCCCGCAGGTTCCCGAAGCGCTGGTCGGCCAGCTTCGGGTCGGCGGACGTGTGGTGCAACCGATCGGGCCGGGCGGCGCTGAGCGGGTGACGGTTTTCGAACGCAGCGCCGAGGGCCTGGTGGCGTGCGAGGTTGTGTGTCACGCCAGGTTCGTGCGCCTGTACGGCCGCCATGGCTACAAATGAACCTCGCCGAGTCCCTCAGCCTCTGAAGCTGTTATGGCTCAGCCAGAACATCCCACACTGCGTGGGTTGGTGAGGATTCCACGCTGCGTGGGATGTCTGACAACTCGCAGGTCGGCCTCAGCCGATGAGTCGGTCGAACGTTCCAGAACGGGTGGTCTATCGGCAGGATCAGGTTGGACCATCCGGCCCTACGGGCGATGCCGCGGAATCAGCCGGGGCGCATCACTGTGCCGACCGCCTCGGAGTCGGGCTCGACCCGGCCTTGCGGTAGACACCACAGCACAGGGTCGAGCACATGAACCACTTGTCCGGGCAGGTCGAGCAGCACGGCGATGTCGCGCATGCCCTTGGAGTCCACCACGGTGATAGATCGGCCGCGGAACTCGAGCCGCCAGACTGTGCCGGTCCGACTGAATGCCCGGCGGCCGGCCCACGGGCGATCCAAGTACTCGGCGAGTCGAGCGAGCAGGTCTGTGACCTGGCCGAAGCAGGCACCGCCGTAGCCGTCCACTGCCCACAGGCCCGCATATGGCTCGAGGGCGTCGTGCACGGCGTGTGCGGCGTCGCGCTCGTCGAGCAGTACGGCAGCCTCGCCGAGCAGCCACAGCAGCTCGACCCACTCCGAATCGACAGGCAACGAGTCCATCCGGCGTCCATCAGCCGGCGCAAGTGTCGTCGCCCCCGCTCGGGATCCCCCGACTCCGCGAAGAGCAGTGCGAAGGTGCAATCCCATCCGGGGTACTTTCAGCGGGCTCCGCGATTTGCCCGGCCAGCTCGCCCATCGCGCGAGAGTCGTGATGCAGGCGCGCGATTCTCCAGCGCAGCGTCCACGCCATCATCCCGGCGTTCGCGCTCTGGGCCTTCCCGGCCAGGGTGGCCACCTCGTCGGCATACCGACTCCCGGCGTCGAGGTCGCCGTCGAGCGCCGCGCGCATTCCGCGCCACAGCGGCACCAGGCTATAAGTCGGTGAGCGGAGCCGGTCTGCGACGCGCGCATATCCGGCGATATCTGCGTCCACTTCAGTCAGGTCACCCAGCTCGAGGCGGGCCCGGAGTCGGATGCGCCGGCCGAGCAGCTCAAGCAGTGCGTGGTGCTGGGCAGGGCCAGCATCCGCCCGGCTGCCTCGATCCGTTCGTGCACGTATGCCGGTCCAGAGCGCGCGTCGCAGAACGCGGCGAGGGAAGCCACCTCCGCCCCGGCGTCGCCGACCCGCCGTGCCATACTGGCAGCCTTGTCGGCAAGGGCAGCGCGCTTCTCGCCGACACGGTGACAGCGCTGGCGATGGAAAGCCCGGCGAGCACAGCGGCCCGGAGCGCGCTATCACCATCGGCGAGAAGACGCAACGCGTCGTCGAGTAAAGCTGCTTGCTCGAGGTCGAAGATGTCCACCTCAAAGCCACCGACACCGCCGCCCATGGCGAGCACTGAGCGGGCCAGATCCTCGGCAGCACCGGCCTCGCGGGCCATGTGCGCCACCAAGCGAAGGGTGTCCCGGCCAGCCCCAATGTGGCCCGCCTAGACCTGGGCCTCGCCCATTCGGCGCCGCACATCGAGCCGTACGGCGCCCAGTTCCAGCACCATCCGGTAGTGGCCGACCGCTTGCTCATGTGCCAGCCCGGCAACCGCCATGTGTCCTGCGACGATTGCGAGTTCCGCTGCATGGTTTCGAGCGTCTTCCCCCGACGCGAGCGACCAGTGCCGAGCCAGCTCGGCTGGACCCGCTCCCTGCAGGTGCTCGGCAACCTGGCGGTGCAGCGCGGCCCGCCGGTTCGGACTCATACCTAGATACAGCGTCTCGCGCATTAGGTCGTGTGCGAACGCACCGCCGACAATCATTCCCGCAGCAGCCGGCTCAACGAGTAGGGCCTCGACGTCGGCCTCGGGCACCCCAGTGACAGCCGACAAGATGCCGATGTGCGGCGACCGACCACGCTGGCCACCTGAAGCAAGACTCCTGGGGCAGCCGCGCAAGCCGATGCTCGAGAACCTGGCGCACGCCCGGCGGGATCGCCCCTGTCGGCGTACCGCGGCTCACCTGGAGCCGCGCGACCTCGGAAGTGAAGAACGGTTGCCGCCGGTGCGCCGATGCACCTCGGCGATGTAGTCCCGGCTCGCTTCGACACCGACGATGTGGCGCACCAGGGCGGCGGTGGCATGCTGGTCGAGACCGGCCAATGGGAGACGCCGTACTCCGGCTGAGAGAGGAAGCGACACATCCGGGTCCCTCGCGGTGACCAGCAGCATCAGGCGCTGTCCGGCGACAACACTGGCCAGGAATTCCAGCAAAGCAAGAGAGCCTGGGTCCGCCCAATGCGCGTCCTCGAAGATGACGAGTAGGGCGTCGGCACGGGTCCGCGCCTCGATTGCCTTCGCGATGGCGGCGAACAGCTCCGGCTGTGATGCGAACCGGCCCTGCTCAAGGAGATCGGTTTCGCCAAGCAGGTTGGTAAGCACCTGCTTCCACGGCCAGTACGACGGCATGTCGACTGACCAGCAGCGACCCCATCCCACCTCGAAGCTCGACTGCCGAGCAATCGTCTCGGCTGCTTCGGCGAGGCGCGTCTTACCGATGCCGGGCTCCCCCAGCATGAGCGGCAACACCTCCCCGCTGGCCCCGGCGTTGCCGATCAGTCCTGCCAGGGCAGTCAGTTCCGGCTCACGACCCACCAGAGACTGTTCCTCGACCCGCACCTCACCATGGTGTCCGGAAATCCACCGGCGGCGCGAGTCTTCGCCTTCGCGATCGCTTGCCACATCTTGCCGATTCGGGCGCGCGGGGGTCCGCGGGTCTAGTAAGCCTCAGTGCCAGCCAAGCTGCGGCGCGAGGTGGCGCAGCACACTCTCGAGGATGTGCGCGTTGTACTCGACGCGGAGCTGATTCGGAATGGTCAGAAGCAGCGTGTCGGCGGCCGCGATCGCCTCGTCGTCGGCAAGTTCCTTAGCGAGCTCATCCGGCTCACCGGCGTACGTTTTGCCGAATCGGGCAGGGCCGCCATCCAGGTAACCGACCTGGTCTCGGCTACCCGCCGCGTCGCCGAAATATGCCCGGTCGACGTCGCTGACGATTGGGAAGATGCTCCGGCTTATCGAGACTCGCGGATTGCGTTGGTGGCCGGCGGCCTTCCAGGCGTCCTGGAACCGCTGGATCTGCTCGGCTTGGAGTTGGTGGAACGGGACACCGGTGTCCTCCGTAAGTAGCGTCGAACTCATCAGGTTCAGGCCCTGCTCCGCGGTCCACTCGGCCGTCCGGCGGGATCCGGCTCCCCACCAGATACGGTCGCGAAGTCCCGGCGAATGTGGCTCTATTCGCAGCAGGCCCGGCGGGTTCGGGAACATTGGCCGCGGGTTGGGCTGCGCGAATCCCTCGCCTTTAATCACCTCCAGGAACACACGCGTGTGCTCGCGGGCCATGGCCGCGTGGTCAGAGTCCTCTTCAGGGGCGTAGCCGAAATACCGGAACCCGTCGACCACCTGTTCTGGTGACCCCCGGCTGATCCCCAGCTGAAGCCGCCCACCGGCGATCAGATCTGCCGCACCGGCGTCCTCAGCCATGTAAAGCGGGTTCTCATAACGCATGTCGATCACGCCGGTCCCGATCTCGATCCGATTGGTCCTGGCTCCGATCGCGGCGAGTAGCGGGAAGGGAGAGGATAGCTGGCGCGCGAAGTGATGCACCCGGAAGAACGCGCCGTCAGCTCCGAGCTCTTCGGCCACGACCGCGAGCTCGATGGACTGGAGGAGTGCGTCGGAGGCCGAGCGCGTCTGCGACTGCGGCGACGGCGTCCAGTGGCCGAATGAGAGGAACCCAATCTGTTTCATGCCTAATGCAACAACACTGAAGGCTGGGGCTACTTGGCGACCCGGATCAGAGCACTTCAACACCTGGAGGCTGAAGGGACTCGTCATTGTCGAGATGGCCGTGAATTGCCTTCAGTCACCGAAATTGCTGTATCGCGCTCAGGTCGGGAGGGTGGGAGTCGACCCCAGGCCAACGGATATGAGTCGATTTGGTCTCGGCCACCGCGGTCGTTGTCGGGAAGCGTCACTGGATAACGATCAAGCGACGATGCACCGGTGTTCCTACGCCAACAGGCCACCTGAGCCAATCTATCCGCATCACCCACGGAGGATCGATGAGCCAGACCCCGCAGCGGCCGACGAATCAGATTCCGGCCTGGCTAGTGTTTTCGGGCGTTGTCATTGGGATCGTTGGAGCGACCGTGACGAAGCACGCTGAGAATGTCGGCGAACTCGTGGGGGCGCTCGGCAGGCGTACGGCCACCTCAGATCCGGCGACGGCATCGCCCGCCAATTGGGGATTGGGGTTGCTCATCGTCGGCGCCATTGTGCTGCTGGCCGGGCTTGTCGTGATTGCAGCTCGGCGGCCAACGTAGGAGACGAGAAGACGTTGGTGGGGCGGGTGGGACTCGAACCCACGGCCAAGGGATTATGAGTCCCCTGCTCTAACCGGCTGAGCTACCGCCCCAGGTGTCTGGAAGTCAGTCGGATGATCGATGCCGATGATAGCGACGATGACCTTCCATAGCTCCGGCGCGCCCTTCGCCCAGGTTAAGGCCCACTCCCGATAAAGTCGCCGCAGCCTGCAGACGCAATGTCGACAACACTGGAGGATCCGTGGCCGATCTCATTCCGGCGGAGTTCGAGGTGCTAGATCCGCGTTTCGCAGATACGGGCGGCGACCGTTCGGTCGCCAGACTCTTCGCCGGTGGTCGGTGGCTGGAGGGACCGGCCTATCACGCGGCTGGCCGATTCGTGTTGTTCAGTGACATCCCGAATGATCGGATTCTCCGCTATGACGAGGTGAGCGAACGCACTGACGTCTTCCTGACACCGGCTGGCTTTACCAACGGGCGTACGGTCGATCGGCAGGGCCGATTCCTAACCTGTGAGCACGGTGAGCGCCGGGTGACGCGAACCGAACACGACGGCTCCGTCACGGCGCTGGCCACCTCGTACAACGGTCGCCGGCTGAACAGCCCCAACGATGTTGTGGAGCATTCGGATGGATCGATCTGGTTCAGTGACCCCAGCTACGGCATCCACACCGATTACGAAGGTCACGAAGGCTCCTCTGAGATCGGCTCGCGTAACGTCTACCGTCTGGATCCGGAGAATGGAAGCCTGACAGCGGTGGTGGAGGACTTCGCCCAACCCAACGGCCTGGCGTTCTCACCTGACGAGCGGCGTTTGTTCATCGTCGACAGCCAGCTGCACCACATCAGAGTCTTCAAAGTTGATCATGGAGCGCTTACCGGTGGCGAAGTCTTCTGCGCCGACGACCAGGGCTATGACGGAATTCGATTTGATCATCTTGGTCGCCTCTGGGGAGCGGCTCATGACGGCCTGCACTGCTATGACCCGGACGGGTCCCTGATCGGCAAGGTGCTCCTGCCGGAGATCACCGCCAACCTCGCTTTCGGGGGTCGCCAACGCAATCATCTCTACATCACTGCGACTAGCTCGCTATACAGCCTCCGGGTCAATTTCCGTGCGGCCACCTACCCAAGTTGATCTTGGATGGCTGCCTTTTACCGCACTGAATATCACTGCGGAGGGTTGACGACATCGGCACGCACGCGAGCAGTAGAGTCGGAAATGCGGCATCGCGCCGAGAGAGTTTCAGGGGGAAGCTACTTCTGCTGCAAATGTTCGCTCGCACGGTGAGGCTCGACGGGCTAGTGACCGCGTCCGAGGCACGATTGCTCGGCCTCGTCAGCGTGAGCATCTTCGGGTTGGTCCTTCTTTCGACGTTGCTTAATCCTCCGCACTGGCTTCAAGTCATCGCTCTCTTCGTCCATCTGATCTCGCTTGTGGTCGGCTTCGGCTCGGTGCTCGCAGTCGACTGGTACGGCCTGCTCTCCCTGTCTCGCCGAGTAACGATCGGCGACGTGCTGCTCACCGCCGAACGGATGACGCCCCTTATCTGGATTGGGCTCGCTGGTCTCACCGCCAGCGGAGTAGTGCTGAAGCCAGATCTGAGTTCATGGCTGATCGTGGTCAAGCTCACCTGTGTGCTTGGTGTGGGAATTGTGGGAGTGCTCGGACTGTCGACGTCACGGCTCATGGAACGTCAAATGCCGACCCCTGCACGGTCCGTGGTACGTCGTGGCATGGTTCTCGCGGGCGCGTCACAGACGTTTTGGTGGACGGCTGTCATTATCGGCTTCGTGACCACTCAGGCGGCACAGTGACACCTTCATTGCAGTACGTGGTTGCTGCACTAGGTTGCGCTGGGGGAGCGACCAAACCTCAGCTGGCGCCTGTCTCAGACTTGATCAATTTCTGACAGCGATACGTTCGGTGGCTGCATCGCTTCCCCGCCCAGGGACGCCATGATGTGGTTGATCAATGGTGCCACGAGGCATTGGTGACGCGGTTGCGAGTCGCGGCGTTACCGAGACGCCGCGACTCGCAACCGCTGTCAAGGCGAGCGAAGATCGTCAGTACCCGCGGCCGGGCGATGCTGATTGCGCCAGCAAGCAGCGCGAGGCCAACAACGGTTGTAATCGAGGCGAGCAGATGTTGTGACCAGCTCCACTGGAGTTCGACGTCTGCCCCGTTGGGCAGGCCCATGAATGGCGCTACCACGACCCACCCGACAAAGAGCCACCCCAAAGCCAGATACCAGTACGGGAGACTGCGCGGGCTGACAGGTCGCCGCTCGCGCAGGCTCATGGCCAGTGGGACCACCCACACGAAGTGATGCAGCCAGGACACGGGGGATGCCAGCAGTCCCGCAACTCCACAGAGGATGACCGCGAGCCGAACATCACCGAGTCGGTGCCATAGAGCGGCTGCCCAAATGCCGGCGGCTGCGACCGCACAGGACAAGATGAGTCCGATGATCGCCGGCTCCGGTCCCAGACCGAAGATCCGGACGATGTCGGCCATCACGGACTGGTTGGTGTAGTAAATGATGCTGTGGCCGAGGCCGGTGTCGCCGTGTGCCAACCTTGTCCAAAACTCGTACGAGGCCGCTGGCACAATGGCTGCGCTCGCCAGCGTGATTACAAGGCCGGTGACGACAGCGACCCCGCAGGCGCGAAACCTCCGCACGACCAGCAGATAGACCACGAAGATCGCCGGTGTGAGCTTGATCGCCGACGCGACACCGGTCAGCATCCCTTCCGGTAACAGGCGCCTAGGAAACATCCGAGGACCAGGGGCGAGGTCCAGGACAACGAGTGCTACCAAGAAGATCCCCAGCTGCCCGAAGGCCAGTGTTTGGACGACAGGCTCGACGACGTAAACCACCGCAGCGCCTGCGACGCTGAGCAGCCAGCCCGTGAGGCCGAAGCGATGCAGGATCGCGACAAGCGCCACGGCGCCCGCCGCGGTCCAGCCAATCTGGACCACCGTGGCTGGGAGTAGGGCCAGCGGCACCGCCAGGACGGCCGCAAAGGGCGGATACAGGAACTGCAGCGCCCCGGGAAGATCATAAAAGTTGCCACCGGCAAGCAATACCGAACCAGCGCGGCGATATACCTCGAGATCAACCAATGTCGGACGCCATGGGAGGAAAGTGCCGTCGAAAGTGGTCGAACCGACGTACAGAGCAACAAGAACCGGCAGCGTACAGATGCCTAGCCAGCCTGCGAGCCGGACCAAAAAACCCCTCTGAGCGGTCGCAGCGTAGGTCCCAGTCGCGCTGCGCAGCGACTCGGAAGATTTAATTGCTGCGCTGACCACTACAGCCTCGAACGCGGAGAGTTGCTCGCGGCTGGCGATCCAGTTGCAGATTCCGTCGGCTCCCCGCCGCCCGATTCGGTGCCCGACGGTCCAGGCGACCCGGAGGATGGGGACCCCGATGGTGCTGGGGACTGGGGGGAACCTGATTGTGTGCCTGACTGTGGCGATCCGGACTGTGGCGGCCCGACGGAACTACCTGTCGGCGGCGGAGGCGACTGTGGGGGTTGATTGCGGAAGATCAAGATCGCGATAAGTACAGCCAGTGCCGCAAGCAGCACCATGAGGAGCCAAGACACCAAGATCGTTC
>JBKOZG010000124.1:0-7430 GCA_046725775.1 Actinomycetota bacterium
GCCCAGCAGCTGGCGCTGATGATCGCTCATGAGCTTGGGGTAGTGGGAGTGCTTGCAGTTGAGCTGATGCAGCGCGCCGACGGATCGGTGGTCGTCAACGAGCTGGCCATGCGGCCGCACAACACCGGTCACTGGACGATCGATGGAGCTCAAACCTCGCAGTTTGAGAACCATCTGCGTGCGGTGCTGGATCTACCGCTTGGCGATCCCAGCAGCAAGGAGCGGTGGATCGTGATGGCCAATGTATTCGGCGGGAGCCTTGAGGATCTTCCCTCGGCGCTGCTTCATTGTTTTGCCCGTGATCGGCGGCTCCGAGTGCAGTTGTATGGGAAGCAAGTACGCCCCGGTCGCAAGGTGGGTCATGTCACCACCTTCGGAGATGATCTTGACGAGACACGAAAACGGGCGCGGCATGCCGCGGCGTACCTGATGGGAGATGCCAGTGCCTGATGATGTTCCTCGGCCGCGGGTCGGGATTGTGATGGGTTCTGATTCGGACTGGCCGGTCATGAGCGCTGCCGGAGTGGCGCTGCACGAGTTCGGCGTGGCCTTTGAGGCCGACGTGGTCTCAGCGCACCGGATGACCGACGCCATGATCGCCTACGGGCGTACGGCTCATGGCCGTGGACTTGAGGTGATCATTGCCGGTGCGGGCGGTGCGGCGCACCTACCCGGCATGCTGGCAGCGGTCACTCCGCTGCCGGTGATCGGAGTGCCGGTTCCGCTGAAGTATCTGGACGGCATGGATTCCCTGTTGTCGATCGTGCAGATGCCGGCTGGTGTGCCGGTGGCAACGGTCGCCATCGGCAACGCTCGCAACGCCGGGCTGTTGGCGGTACGCATTCTGGCGGTCGGCGATCCTGGCCTGCGGCAGCAGATGCTTGATTTCCAAGATCAACTTCGCCAGGCCGCAGAGGCCAAGGGCGCTGCCGTACAGGCAAATACGCAGGAGCAGGGCAGTGGCCTCCGCTAATCTCACCGAGAAGCCGCGGTCACCTGTGGGGGAGTTGCTGGCCGGTGCCGGGTTGCTGACGAGGGGCATGAGCATGATCGTGCGCAGGCCCCGGATGTTCCTGCTGGGGGCGATACCCCCTGCGATCACATCTGTGATCTTCACGGGCCTGCTGATTGTGCTTATCACCCAACTTGAGCCGGCCGTCGAGTGGCTTACGTCGTTCACCGACGGCTGGGCCCGGGGCCTGGCGACCACGATTCGTGTGTTTGTCGGCAGCGCACTGGTAGCCGGTGCTGTACTGCTGATGGTGATTTCCTTCACGGTACTGACCCTTGCCCTTGGATCGCCGCTGTATGACAAGTTGTCCGAATCTGTCGAGCGAGAGTTCGGTGAGGTGCCCGAGCTTGAGGAGAACGTGGCGCGCGGTCTACTACGGGCCCTGCGACAGGCCGTCACGCTCATAGCAGCCTCCATATTTGGCGCGCTGGTGCTCTTCGCGACCGGATTCGTTCCCGTCGTCGGGCAGACCCTCGTGCCGGTACTCTCTGCGATGTTTGGCGGCTGGATGTTAGGGATCGAGCTGGTTGGGGCGCCCTTCGAACGACGCGGGATGCTGCGGCTGGCAGAGCGCCGCGCGGCAATGCGGGCAAGGAGACTTCGAGTGCTTGGTTTCGCGGTGCCTACATTCCTGTTGCTTGCCATCCCATTCGCAGGGGTCGTCGTGTTTCCGGTTGCCACCGCCGGCGGCACCCTGCTCGCCCGCCAGCTCCTGGGCGAACCGACGTAGCCTCCCAAAAGTGGTGAGAGGCGACAAGAATTCGGCGATTCTCTTGTCGTTTCCGACCACTTGCGGGCAGGGTAGGGCCCACCGCCAAGAAGGAGTTGGTCAATGTCTGATCTATCCGTTCAGCTGTACACGGTGCGCGAGGCCCTCGCCGAGGATTTCGACGGCACGCTGGGGAAGCTCGCATCGTTCGGGTTCACCCAGGTGGAGCCGTTCGCGCTGCTCAATTTTGCCGACGAACTGCGCGATGGCCTGCCCAATAACGGCCTGACTGCTCCCACTGCCCACGTCCACCTGGTGGGCGAGGACCACGATGTTATCTGTGGGCTCGCAGCCGAGCTCGGTGTCCAGACGATCATCGAGCCGTACGTCGATCCGACTCGCTGGCAGTCCGAGGCTGATGTAAGCGAGATCGCCTCCGAACTCGATGCGGTGGCGACGACGGCCGCCGGCTATGGCCTCCGAGTCGGTTATCACAATCATCACTTTGAGCTGGAGTCCAAGATCAGTGGGGTCCATGCGCTCGAGGTGCTGGCGGATCGGGTGGCCCCGGAAGTGGTGCTCGAGGTGGACACCTATTGGGCCTACGCTGGGGGTGCCGACGTGCCGGCCCTACTAACCCGTCTGGGTGAGCGGGTCGTCGCCTTGCACATCAAGGATGGCGACGGAACCCTCGATACGAGCAAACAGGTCCCTGTGGGATCGGGCGTGCTGCCGGTGTGGGACATCATTGCGGCGGCTCCAGAGGCGCTCCGCGTCGTGGAATTGGATGACTCGGAAACTGACCTGCTCGACGCCGTACGGGCCAGCCGCGAGTACCTGCTCGCCGATCGGGTTTGATCATGGCTGGCCCGGTAGGCATCGGTGTGATCGGTGCCGGCACTATCAGCGACACCTATTTGGAAAACCTCACCAGATTCGCCGATACCGAGGTGCTTGCGATCGGCGATCTCGTCACGGAGGCTGCTCGGGAGAAGGCCGCCAAGTATGACGTCCCTGCCGCCGGAGATGTAGCCACCGTCCTCGACCACTCCGGCGTCGAGATCGTTGTCAACCTCACCATCCCTGCCGCTCATGCCGAGGTCGCGACTGAGGCGATCGGGGCTGGCAAACACGTCTGGAACGAAAAGCCACTAGCCCTGGATCGCGTCAGCGGCCAGACCTTGCTCCATGAGGCTGAGGCGGCCGGGCTGCTGGTTGGCTGCGCGCCCGACACCTTTTTGGGCCCCGGGCTCCAGACGGCGGGCCGACTTACCGAGCAGGGCCTGATCGGTACGCCGCTAACGGCGCTGGCGTTGCTGCAGTTGCCAGGACCAGAGTCGTGGCATCCCAATCCGGCGTTCCTCTATGCGGTTGGCGCTGGCCCGCTCTTCGACCTCGGGCCTTACTACCTCACAGTGCTCGTGCAGGTCTTCGGACCGGTTTCCTCGGTAGCTGCGCTTGGTTCGAAGGCCAGGGAACGGCGGGTGATCGGCTCTGGGCCCAAGGCGGGAGAAGAGTTCGACGTCACGGTACCCAGCCATGTGAGTGCCCTGGCCCAATTCGAGTCCGGCCAGTCCGCCCAGGCCATTTTTTCCTTCGACTCGGCGCTTCCGCGTACGCTGCTGGAGGTCAATGGCACCGAGGCGACGATGCTGTTTCCTGATCCCAACTACTTCGACGGCGAGATCGCCGTCAGGCGCCGTGACACTGAGGACTGGGAGACGGTGGCCACCACGACGGCAAAGGCGTTCCGCGGGACGGGAGTGCTCGACATGGCTCGCGCTATTCGGGAGGGTCGGCCCCATCGCGCGCAAGGGGCGCTTGGCTATCACGTGCTCGACACCATGATCGCGATCGCCGAGTCGGTTGAGTCACGTGCCTTTGTCGACGTCGCAAGCTCAGTCGACAAGCCGCCACTCCTCCCAGATGACTGGGATCCCTTGGGGCCCACGATTTAGTTCATGGCGCTCAATCGCGGGAGCAAATGGCCGGCCTCCCAGCCGGGCTAGGCTCCGCTGCCGAGCGTCGACATCGCGCGCCGCCTTGGTGAGGAGGAGCGAGCGGACACGCTCTTCGTTTGCAAGCAACGAAAAGGCGGCATCCTGCGCGATGCGCGGGCAGGCACAATGAACAATGTGAGTGACTTTGCGGATACGTACCGGCCCAGTGAGGAACATGAGGCATTCCGTGCAGCGGTCCGGGAGTTGTGCGACGAGAAGGTTGCTCCGAACGCCGCAGAAGCCGACGAACTGGCGGAATTTCCCAAGGCATCGTTCGAAGCGCTGGTGGCGGCTGACTTTCATGCGCCCCACATCCCCGAGGCTTACTCCGGGGTCGGGGCTGACGCGTTGGCGACCGTGATCGTCATTGAGGAGGTTGCTCGCGCTTGCGCGGCCACCTCACTCATTCCCGCGGTCAATAAGCTGGCCACGATGCCATGGCTGCTCGCCGGATCAGACGAAATCAAGCAGACCTACCTACCGCCGATCGCGCGTGGCGAGGCGATGGCGTCCTATTGCCTGTCCGAGCCGGAATCTGGCTCCGACGCAGCAAGCATGCGGACGCGGGCCGTCCGCGACGACGATCATTTCGTTCTGAACGGAGTCAAGCGTTGGATCACCAACGCTGGATTGTCGGACTTCTACACGGTGTTCGTGGTGACCGATCCGGACGCTCGTTCTAAGGGCATCAGCGCTTTTGTCGTTGAGAAGACCGACGGCGGACTCTCCTTCGGTGCCCCGGAGAAGAAGCTGGGCATCAAGGGGTCTCCCACCTGCGAGGTGTACCTGGACGGTGTACGCATCCCCGAGTCCCGGATGATCGGCCCCGAGGGATCCGGCTTCGAGACAGCGATGCAAACCCTGGACCACACTCGGGTCACCATCGCGGCGCAGGCAGTTGGCATTGCGCAGGGTGCTCTGGACTACGCGCTTGGTTATGTCAAGGAGCGCAAACAATTCGGCAAAGCGATTGCTGAGTTCCAAGGCCTGCAGTTCATGCTCGCCGACATGGGTATGAAGCTGGAGGCTGCGCGCCAACTCACCTACGCCGCGGCCGCCAGATCTGAGCGTGGGGACGCCGATCTGCCCTACTTCGGGGCTGCGGCGAAGTGTTTTGCCTCTGATGTGGCGATGGAGATCACCACAGACGCGGTACAGCTCCTCGGTGGCTACGGCTACACCAAGGACTTCCCGGTTGAGCGGATGATGCGGGACGCGAAGATCACCCAGATCTATGAAGGCACCAATCAGATCCAGCGGATCGTGATGGCTCGCCAGCTCTTGGCGGGACTACCGCGCTGACCGGTCTGTTGGAAAGATCAATGCGATCATCCGCGCGGACGGTGGAGTCACTGACGCTGATGTCATATGCCCGTCTTGACATCACGCGGAATCCCAGCATGCTGGAGGTATGGCTTCCCGAGCAGTGTTCCCGCTGCGTTGGCGTAATGAGCGACTTCGCGCTCTGACAGCCGAAGTTGCTTCTCGGCTAGGCATCAGCCAGAACGAGCTGATCGAGCAGGCGATCGAGCACGAGGTGGTGGCTCGTGGGGGGATGTTGAGTGAGGATTTGCGGGCAGCCGCGGATCGGCTAGCCGAGCTCACCCAGGAGCAATACGAGCGAATCGAAGCCCGCAGTGTGGAGCGTTTCGTCGCGGGGGAGGGCGAGCTTGAGCCGCTCCAGGTTCGGCCGGCGTTGCCTCCTGCTGCTGTCGATCGGGTAGCCGTCGATCGTCCTCAGCTAGCCCGCGACGTCACGACGATCTATCGATCGGCGCGCGCTGGGCTGGCATGACGGCTCTGTCATGGCACGAGGACGACCCGAAGAATCTTTCCCTCATCCAAGGAAACGCCGCGCAGCTGATCGCTGAGCTGCGTGCCACTGCCGCCGAGCGACTCCTGCCTACCTGCGAGGAATTGTGCCGCTGGCATGCCCGGCTCTACCGGGGATGTGAGGTGCCGGTCGCCGGCTATGTGGGGCATTTTCGCGGCGACCCTACAGTTACGGAGCTCATCGACTATGAGGTTGGCCTCGGCGCCCGGCTGAAGGACGGCAATCTCGAAAAAATGGGCGTCTGGGCGCGCCTGGTGAGCAAGGAGATGGGCGCGGTGCTCGCCGGGCTGAACGCGGTCTTCGCAGAGCTGGATGCGCGGCTGCCAGTCGGAAGGTCACCCACCAACCCAGAGGACATACTCGCAGTGATCAGCTTCACAGCCCTCGCCCACGGCGAATGCTTGCGAGTTCACCCCTTTGCCAATGGCAACGGCCGCATCGCCAGGCTGCTCGTCGCGTTCATCTGTCTGCGCTATGGACTGCCGATGTTCCTGCACATCAAGCCTCGGCCCGAGAGTGATGACTACATCCGTGCCAGCCGCGACTCGATGGGCCGACCCCCAGATTTTGTGGGCAGTCACACAACCACGACTGCAGTCTTCGCACACCTGCTTGCCGAGGAGCTTGCTAGCGAGCGGGTGGCGTGAACGGGTACAGCCACCGATTAAGTCAGCGCCTACGCGATTCCGTGGGTGCGTGACGTACTCCTGACCACCAGTTCAGGGGAAACGATGGTCTCGAGTCGATCTGCTGGGTGATAGGTGCGCGCGATCGCCTGATCAACGGCCTTCTTGGCTAGCTCTCGGACATCCTGACCGACGGTTGTTAGCTCGACCCACGGCAACCGGGCGACTCGACTGTCGTCGTAGCCCACCACGGCCAGATCCTCTGGGACGGTGAAGCCGGCAGCGCGTACCACCTGTAGTAGCCCAAGCGCACACTGGTCATTGAAGGCGAACACAGCGCTGAGCTTGCCTCGCCGCCTCCGGAGCATAGCGGCCACCGTATTGCCGACTCGGGCGCCGTCCATCTCGGTCAGGCCGCCGCTGACAAATGGCATGGGGTCTAGCCCGGCAGCCACCACGGCCTGGCGGTATCCTCGGCGGCGCTCTGCCGCTCCGGGTGCACGCCCGCCGTCGATGTGCAGGATCCGGTGATGCCCTTGCGCAATGAGGTGCTGGGTTGCCTGGCGACCGCCGTCGATGTCATCGGTCCGCACGACATCCACCGCGGCGCCGGGAACCCGTCTCGCCAACACGACGGTCGGGAGCTGTCTGCTGAGCGCGACCAGGTCCCGCGTACGCATCGTCGGGCCGACCACGATGACGGCCTCACACCGATAGGCAAGCAAATCGTCGATGGCTCGTCTTTCGCTGCGCGACGGTGCAAAACCAGTCAGGACGAGCTCGTATCCAGCGTGCTCGGCCGGTGCGTACATCGCTTCCACCAGCTCGCCGTGGAAGCCATACTGCAAGCCGAACGCCACCCCCAGTTGCCCGCTGCGCTTGCGCCCAAGGAGCCGCGCACGCTGGTCCGGTGCGTAGCCCAGCATGCTCGCTACGTCGCGTACCCGGCGTCTGGTCTCCTCGCTGGCACCGGGTTGGTTACGGAACACGATCGACACCAGAGCCCGGGAAACGCCGGCGCGAGCAGCCACATCTTCCATCGTGGGCGGCCGCGCTCCGGGTGTTATGCCATCGTTCATTGTTACCCCTTCTTGATCAGGTGAGGACCCTTCTTGATCATTGAAAGCCTAGAGCGCGCTAGTTCAAGCGATCAACCGATTTGACTTCATATCGGAACATTGCTCACAATACTATAGCGCTATAGTAAGGAGGGCCAAGATGGCGCATTCTTTCACCACAAACGGCGTTG
>JBKOZG010000357.1:0-10769 GCA_046725775.1 Actinomycetota bacterium
AGACAGTCGAAGTGGGTGCGGTGCTCGCTGTGATCGGCGAGTCGAGTGAGGCCGATGGGCAGGGCGCAGCACCTGTGGCTCCTGCCGAAGAAGCCGCGGCGGCTCCGGCCCAGGAGGAGGCCCCAGCCCAGGAGGAGGCCCCAGCGCAGGAGGCAGCCCCGGCCCAGGAGGAGGCTCAGCAGGAGGAAGCACCGCGGGAAGAAGCCCAGCCAGCGGAACCCCCGCGAGAGCCGGAGAAGCCGGAGGCCGCGAGGGAAGCTCCTGCCGAGCCTGCGCCGGCCGCGAGCTCTGACGGTCAGGCCGGCACCGAGGTGACCCTGCCCGAACTCGGCGAGAGTGTGACAGAGGGAACCGTCAGTCGCTGGCTCAAGCAAGTCGGCGATTCGGTCGCTGCCGATGAGCCGCTGCTGGAGGTCTCGACGGACAAGGTCGACACCGAAATCCCCTCACCGACTTCCGGAACATTGCTGGACATCCGTGTCCAGGAAGATGAAACCGTCGAAGTCGGCACAGTCCTAGCCATCATTGGCGAAGCGGGAGCTGCGGCGGCGCCCTCGCCTGAGCCTGAGCCATCGGCCGAGCCCGAGAGCCGAGCAGAGCCGCAGGGCGAACCCGAACCGCAGCCAGAGCGCCGGCCAGAGCCGCAGGCCCAGCCAGCACCTCAACCCGAGCCCGGACCACAGCCCCAGCAGCAGCCCAAAGTCACGGCGCCTACCGCAAAAGAGGACGCCCGACCTGAACACCACGGTCCGGCAGCCCCCACTACCGCCGCCCCCACACCGGTAGCGGGCGACTCGGACACCACCTACGTGACGCCTCTGGTGCGCAAACTCGCCAAAGAGCACGGCGTCGAGCTCGCATCGCTCAATGGCACCGGAGTAGGCGGACGGGTCCGAAAACAGGACGTACTCGCCGCCGCTGAGGCCGCGAAGCAGCAAGCTGAAGCCGCCAAGGAAGCGGCCGCTGCGCCACCGGCCCCGGCTGAACCGGCGGCTGCGGTGGCGCCTGCGCCTGCAGCGGCGGCCAGCACGTTGCGCGGCACGACGGAGAAGATGTCACGGCTGCGCCAGACTATTGCCAGGCGCATGGTCGAGTCCCTTCAGGTCGCGGCTCAGCTGACAGCAACCGTCGAGGTGGACCTGACAGCAATCTCGCAGATCCGCGCCAAGGTGAAGGAGGACTTCAAGAAGCGCGAGGGTGCGACGTTGTCCTACCTGCCGTTCATCGCCAAGGCAGCCATCGAGGCCTTGAAGATCTACCCGAAGGTGAACGCGACGATCGACACCGAGGCACGCACCATCACCTACCCGGACACCGAGCATCTCGGCATCGCTGTGGATACCGAGAAAGGCCTGTTGGTTCCGGTGATCAAAGATGCGGGTGATCTGAGCATTGGCGGGCTGGCCAAGCGGATCGCCGACTTGGCGTCCCGTACCCGCCAGAACAAGGTCACACCTGACGAGCTGGTCGGCGGCACCTTCACAATCACCAACTATGGCTCCGCTGGCACATTGATGGACACCCCGATCATCAACCAGCCGCAGGTGGCAATTCTTGGAACTGGAGCGCTGGTCAAACGACCGGTGGTGATCTCGGACCCGCGCCTCGGCCAGGTCATCGCAGTTCGCGACTTGATGTATCTGTCGCTGTCCTACGACCACCGGCTGGTCGACGGCGCGGAGGCGGCCCGGTTCCTGAGCACTCTCAAAGCGCGGCTCGAGGAGGGCGACTTCGGCGCTGAGTTTGGGCTCTGAGAGCAGATTGCGCCCATACCGGTCTCGGCGAGCGTCGGAGGCGCGTGCTGGTAGTCGGAGGAGGAAGCTCATGAAGGTCGTCGTCATCGGTGCGACCGGAAACGTCGGGACGAGTGTTGTCGAAGCCCTCGCTGCAGACCCCGCAGTTACAGAGATCGTCGGAGTGGCCCGGCGGACCCCGTCGTCCTGGCAGCCGGCGAAGAGCAGGTTCGAAGCGGCGGACGTCCGGTCGCCAGAGGTCGCACAACATCTGCAGGGCGCTGATGCGGCCGTGCTGCTGGCTTGGGCTTTCCAGCCGACGCACCAGCCGTTGACGACGTGGGACATCAACGCGCTCGGCAGCATCAATGCTTTGGAGGCGGCGGCCGATGCGGGCGTCGCGACGGTCGTCTATGCCTCGTCACTGGCCGCTTACTCGGCGGGGCCCGGCCAGCACGTGGACGAAAGCTGGCCAACGCACAGCATGCCCACGGCGGCCTACGGCCGGGAGAAGGCGTACCTGGAGCGCTATCTCGACGCCTATGAGTTGCGTCACCCGGGAATCCGAGTCGTACGGCTGCGCACCTGCTTCATTTTCAAGCGGTCGTCGGCCAGCGAACAACGACGGATCTTCGCCGGGCCGCTGGTCCCGCGGGCCCTCCTCCGTCCGGGCCGCCTACCGGTAGTCCCGTTCCCCGCCGGCCTACGGTTCCAAGCCATGCACGGCGACGACGCTGGCGAGGCGTACCGGCTGGCCCTGCTAAGCGATGCCCGTGGTGCTTACAACGTCGCTGCGGACCCGATCATCGATCAGAAGGCATTCGGCGAGCTGCTGGAAGCACGGACGATGCAGGTGCCGAAGCAGGCCTTCTCGGCGGCGATGGCGGGCGCCTGGCGCCTGCGACTCATCCCGTCGGACGAGTCGCTGCTCAAGATGTTCCTTTCGCTGCCGACGTTGGACAGTAGCCGTATTCGCGCTGAACTGGGCTGGCAGCCGCGATACTCCGGTGCCGACGCGTTGCGTGAGGTCATGGAGGCGATGGCCGAGGGCGCAGGTGGTCCCACTCCGCCGCTGCACGCCGCCGGCGCCCGTTCGCGCAGCTCATCGGAATGATCAGTCGACCGCGGCGAACGACAAGCTGCGGCGGGGGTCAGCGACACGCCATCTCGACGAAGGTGGCCAGCGATTCCGGGTTCTGCAGCGCATCCCGGCTCACCGCATGGCCCGGGTCGACGCCCGCGAGGATGCGCTTCACCGGCACTTCGCACTTTTTGCCGTTGAGCGTGCGTGGTATCGCCTGAACCACGACGAACCGGTCGGGCACATGGCGTGGCGAGAGCTCCGTGCGCAACGCCTGTCGCAGTTGTAGCTCCACCTCCGCCAACGCAGCGCCGGGTGCTAGTACGAGGAAACACAGCAGCTCGCCGTCGGTCGCGGATCCGAGCTCACTGGTGTCGATTACGAGTGAATCGAGGACCTGCTCGTGGCCCTCGACTACCGCGTAGAAGTCTGCGGTCCCCATCCGGACACCGCCACGGTTGAGTGTCGAGTCACTCCGTCCATAGATGACGTAGGAACCTCGGGGTGTCCGGCGCACCCAGTCACCGTGCCGCCAAACGCCTGGGTAGTCGCTGAAGTACGCGGCTCGCAGCCGCGAGCCGTCCGGGTCGTCCCAGAACGAAACTGGCATCGACGGCATCGGCTCGGTCAGCACCATCTCGCCGACCTCGTCGACA
This sequence comes from Actinomycetota bacterium, assembly GCA_046725775.1. Classification (GTDB taxonomy): domain Bacteria; phylum Actinomycetota; class Actinomycetes; order Propionibacteriales; family Propionibacteriaceae; genus Microlunatus. The sequence continues at coordinate 3,471 of JBKOZG010000357.1, forward strand.
AGCTCCACGCCGGCAGGGTCGTACGCCGCAACGGAGGCGCCCAGCGCGGCACACGAGAGTTCCCCGATCCACACTGGCACGGTCGGCGCCGCCTCCAGGAAGGCTGTGCACAGATCAGTCCCGCCCGAGACCGAGCAGACCTGGATGTGCTTGCCTACAGCATCGGCGACCCAGCGGAAACCATCGGGCGACAACGGCGCGCCGGTCGAGCCCAGCGCCCGAACCGTCGACAGGTCGAACTGGTCGACCGGACGAAGGCCAGCCTTGAGACATGCATGGACGTATGGCGCGGAAACCCCGAAGTACCCGACGCCGTGTTTTTCCGCGACCCTCCATAACGTGCCGAGGTCGGGGTGACCCGGGCTGCCGTCGTACAGGACCACCGTCGAACCGGTCAGTAGACCGGAGACGAGCATGTTCCACATCATCCAGCCGGTGGTGGTGAACCAGAAGAAACGCTCGCCTGGGCCAAGATCGTGATGCAGCCGGAGTGTCTTCAAGTGCTCGAGGACGATTCCGCCGTGACCATGCACGATCCCTTTGGGCAGTCCCGTTGTGCCTGATGAGTACAAAACCCAGAGCGGATGGTCGAACGGCACCGCCTCGTACGCAAGTTGACTTGGCTCCGCTGTCAGTTCTGCCCAGCTGAATGCACCATCGAGCTCGGCGGCAGCGTCCAGGTAGGACACCAGCACAGTTGCGGTCAGGCCGGGTATCTGCTGACGCAATGCCTGTACGCGGTCACGCACGTCGAACGCCTTCCCGCCGTAGCGGTAGCCGTCGACCGCAAGGAAGACCGACGGTTCCAGCTGGGCGAACCGATCCCGCACGGCACGTGTCCCGAAGTCCGGGGAGCAGGACGACCATGTCGCCCCTAGGCTCGCGGTGGCGAGAAGGGCCGCAACCGCTTCAATGCAGTTGGGCACGAGGGCAACCACCCGGTCGCCGGTGCCGACGCCGAGACGAAGCAGGCCGGCGCGTACCCTCCCGACCAGGTCTCGCAGCTCGCCGTAGGTGAGGAGCCGTTCCAACCCCTCCTCGCGGACGAACACCACTGCAAGGTCGTCATTGCCACGGCCCGATCCGTCCGCCAGCGCATGTTCGGCGTAGTTGAGCGTAGAGCCGGAAAACCAATCGGCCCCCGGCATCCTCGCCGAGGCCAACGTCGCGATCGGTTGAGCGTGGAACCGCACACCAAGAAAGTCCGCCGCAGCGGACCAGAATGCATCCAGGTTGCGCACCGACCACGCGTGCAGCGACGGGTAGTCAAGCGCGTCGGCGGAGACGCCGCACCGCTCGTGCACGAATCGCGCGAACCTTGCCAGTGAGCTTGCCCGAGCAGTCGTAGGCTCGGGCTTCCAGAGGACCTGTGGCACCACGCTGACCATGCGTCCATCCTTCCTCGTCGCCCCGCGCCGGCGGCGGAGGCTAGATGCTGCCGCTGGTGAAGCTGGCCGTCCCGTCCGCGCCGCGCGGTGGGTACGACATTAGACTCAGCGCCATGGCACTGGCCTTCCTCGACCTGGAACTTGGTAGTGAGCAGGTCGACTATCAAGCAACGTGGGACTTGCAACGCTCCATCCACGCCGAGGTCTCCGCGGGCACCCGGCCAGACACCGTGCTGCTCCTGGAGCACGCCAGCGTCTACACCGCAGGCAAGCGGACCGAGCCGCAGGAACGCCCCCTCGATGGAACGCCGGTGATCGACGTTGATCGGGGAGGCAAGATCACCTGGCACGGGCCCGGCCAGCTCGTCGGTTATCCGATCGTTCGGCTACCCGAATCTGTACTTGTCGTCGATTACGTACGACGGCTCGAAGAGGCCTTGATCGCAGCGCTCGCCGAATACGGCCTGAACACCGGTCGGATCCATGGCCGCTCTGGCGTCTGGCTGGCAGCAGACGACCAGCGCCTCGAGCGCAAGATCGCCGCTATCGGGGTCCGCGTCGCGGCTGGTACGACGATGCATGGCTTTGCACTCAATGTCGCACCCGATCTCCGCTGGTTCGACCGGATCATCCCGTGCGGATTGACTGGTGTGGGCGTGACGTCGATGGCCGCCGAGCTAGGCCGGCAGCTCACGGTCACCGAAGTCGCTCAGGCGCTCCGCCCACACTTGCAGCACTACCTGGCCTTTGAGGGCTACCTCCAGTCGCCGGATATCGGTTCGGCATCAGGCACAACCCCTGACCACGGGGTTGCAGTTGCTGCGGTCTGACCCGCTCAGGTCGGCTGCCGGGGCCCGCCGGCGCGCCGTCGTAGCGCCACCCACCGTCGACTACGCCGTCGAGGCGTACGGCCTGCGCAAGGTCTATCGCACCTGGAACGGCAAGCAGGCGGCTGTCGACGGCCTCGACCTACGGGTCCCAGTGGGCGGGATCCACGGATTCCTGGGTCCCAATGGCTCCGGAAAGACAACCACGATTCGGATGCTTCTCGGGCTCATCGCCGCGGACTCCGGCCACATCCGAATCTTCGATCACGAGGTTCCGCTGGCCATTGATGAAGTGATCGGCCGGGTGGGTGCCATCGTCGAGCAGCCCAGATTCTTTCCGGCGTTCTCCGGGCACAAGAACCTCAGATTGCTGGCCAAGGCGATCGGCGCCCCGCGCCGACGAGTTGCAGCGGTGCTCGACGAAGTCGGGCTGGCCGGCCGCGACAAGTACCGCAACTACTCACTTGGCATGAAACAGCGCCTTGCGATAGCCGCAACGTTGCTCAAAGATCCTGACCTGTTGATCTTCGACGAGCCGACCAATGGCCTCGACCCTGCCGGCATTCATGAGATCCGCACGATGATGCGGAGCCTCGCCCGCCGGGGAAAGACAGTGCTCGTCTCCAGCCACATTCTCACCGAGGTACAGCAGATCGCGGATACGGTCACGATCATCGGATGTGGCAGGCTGCTGGCCGAGGGGTATGTCAATCAGATCCTCGCCTCGGACGGACACGTGGCGGCGCGGGTCAGGGTATCGGACCATCTGCGGGCCACCGAGGTACTCAGCACAGCCGGCTTTACCGTCGAGCCGCTACCGAATCGGATTCTCAAGGTCAGCCTGGTCGGCCACAAGCTCGACCTTGCAGTCATTACCCGGCTGCTGGCTGATCAAGGCCTGTACGTCGCTGAACTGACGCCCATCCAGCCAGACCTCGAAGGGGTGTTCTTGCATTTGACCGCCGGCCAACAGCTGACCACCCGTCAGGAGCGACGGCGACAACCGGCGGGCCGTCCGCAGCAACAACGGCAGCGTCGGTCAGAACAGCAACAGCGTCTGCCCGAACGGCGCCGTCAGCCAGAACTCCCCGATTGGAGCGGGCGGCCATGACCAGGCTGATCTGGGCCGAGATCAGCCGGCTGCTGAGCCGTCGGCTTACCGGCATCGCCATGATCGTCATACTGCTTGGGGTTGCCGGATATCAGCTGGTGGTCAACGACGCCCTTTCACCGCCTAGCGGCGAGGAGCGCGCGGCCGCTGAGCGCTCGTATCAACAAGCCCACCAGGACTGGGCTGCCGGCCGTGAGCAGTATGAGAAGGAGTGCCGAGACACTGGCGCGCCACCGGATGAGTGCGTCATTCCCGAGCCCACGCTGGCTGAGCTGACCGGGGACTCGACCACGTTCAAGGAGGCCACCAGCGCAGCGCTCAAGTTATCGACCCTGTTCGTCGCGCTTGTAACGTTCGCGATCGCAGCCAGCTTCATCGGCGCCGAGTACACCTCTGGTTCGATCACCAACTGGCTGACGTTTGTTCCGCGGCGGAGCCATGTCTTCTGGTCGAAACTGCTCGCCGTTGCCGGGTTTGCTGCCCTGCTTGGCACGCTTGCCGCAACGCTGGTGTTGGGCGCCGGCATCATATTGGCCCGCCTGCACGGATCTGACATCGACGCGATCCCCGAACTAGCCGGCGTCGGAGTGCGCGGCGTCCTGCCTGTCGTGGTGCTCGCGGTGCTCGGCTTCTGCATCGGTCTGCTGACTCGCCACACAGCTGGTGCCATTGGCATCTTGCTGGCGGCCCTCGCTGTCTGCTTCGTCAGAATCGGTGTCCTCCGCTCAGAGGCGTGGGCCCAGCGCATTACGCCGTGGACTCCTGAAGGGAACATCGCGGCACTGATTGAGGTCGAGGGCGCGGTGAGCCTCACCCACGGCCTGGTCTACTGGTCGATCATCCTCACGCTGGTCATCATGGGGTCATTGCTGATCTTCCGTCACCGCGACGTGATCTGACGCAGGGTGAAGCTGCTCCCTTCCAGCCCAGATACCACGAAATTCCGCTGCACACCAAACCCAGCGCCCCTAGTAGGCTGACCAGGTGACCATCGCCCCCGAGGGCCGCAAGCCGTTGCGCCTGGAGGTTCGCAACGCCAGCACGCCTATCGAAAAGAAGCCGCCGTGGATCAAGACGACGGCGCGGATGGGGCCGGAGTATCGCGAGCTGCACGAGCTGGTCAAGAGTCAGGGCTTGCACACGGTCTGCCAAGAGGCGGGCTGCCCGAACATCTTTGAGTGTTGGGAGGACCGCGAGGCCACCTTCTTGATTGGCGGCGAGGTATGTACCAGACGCTGCGACTTCTGCCAGATCGACACCGGCAAGCCGGCCGACTTCGACGCGGACGAGCCGGTCCGGGTCGCAGAGTCGGTGCGGAAAATGGGCCTTCGCTACGCGACCGTCACCGGCGTCTGCCGTGATGATCTTGCCGATGAGGGCGCCTGGCTTTATGCGGAGACGATCCGCAAGATTCACCAGCTGAACCCGGGCACCGGCGTGGAGATGTTGGCACCCGATTTCTCTGGCAATCCCGACTATCTGGGGCAGGTTTTCCAGGCCGAGCCAGAGGTCTTCGCACACAATGTGGAAACCGTCCCCCGGATCTTCAAGCGGATCCGCCCGGGCTTCCGCTACGACCGATCTCTGGACGTGCTGCGAGCGGCTCGGGCCGTAGGGCTCGTTACCAAATCGAATCTCATCCTGGGCATGGGTGAGACCCGACCGGAGGTCAGCGAGGCCCTCGCCGACTTGTACGGCGCCGGCGCGGAGATCATTACGATCACTCAGTATTTGCGGCCCTCGCCACGCCATCATCCGGTGGACCGCTGGGTCAAGCCGGAAGAGTTCATCGAACTGGCCGATGAGGCAAGGGGAATCGGTTTCGCTGGCGTGATGAGCGGCCCCCTCGTACGCTCCTCCTATCGAGCTGGCCGACTGTATCGCCAAGCGATCCAAACCCGCCAACCCTTGTCGGTCCATGCCGCGGTGGTGTAGGACGGCTGGCAGAATCGAGAGCTTGAAAGTGAATCCCCATGGCTAACGCGGCGGCGAAGAGCGCTACAGGCGGTGCCGGAAACCCGAAGGCCGCGGCCAAGGATGCCAAGGCGAAGGCCAAGTCCGCAAAGAAGGCGGAGAAGGCTCGCAAAAAGGCAAGCAACGACCCGAAGGACATGGGCCGGATTCGCCAGATCGGTCGGGCTTATAAGGTCACCCATGAATACGACCGGGCGCTTCCGTACCTCCTGATCGGCGCCTTCCTCTCGCCAATCGCGATCAGCGTGGTCGTCGGCTTGCTGTGGGGCCACGCATTCAACATGATCTTCGCCGGCGTCATGACCGGCGTGCTCGCTGCGATGATCGTGCTGGTTCGCCGGGCAAAGAGGGCCACCTACAAGCGTTACGCGGGAAAGGCCGGCTCGGCTGAGGTGGCTCTGCAGATGCTGCCCAAGAAGTGGGTCTCCACACCGGCCATTGCCGCCAATCGCCATCAGGATGTCATCCACCGCACACTTGGCCCGGGTGGGCTAATTCTCATCGGCGAGGGCGAGCCCACCCGGGTACGGCAACTCCTCGCAAGCGAGGTGAAGAAGCACGAGCGGGTCGCTTACGGAGTCAGGGCAACTACCGTGATCATGGGCAACAGAGACGGCCAGGTGCCGCTGGACAAGCTCGCCGACCACATCCGCAAGCTGCCAAAAACGCTGCAGCCGCACCAGATCACCGACATCAAGCAGCGGCTGAGAGCCCTCGACGCCCTGCGCCCGCCGGTGCCGGTGCCCAAGGGGCCGATGCCGACCAGCCCACGTCAGGTGAAGGGTGTCCGCCAAGCGATGCGCGGGCGCTGATTGAGGTCTGTACCCATAGTCCGTCCTTCGCGCACGACCGCGCTCAATAGCGAGTCGTTCCTCACCTTTCACTCATCGGCGCGCGATCTCCGAAGCTCGGGAACGTGCAAGCCCTGCGGTGCGCGCGTGCAGCGCTTGATCAATCGATGAGCAACCTGGTCAACGCTGAACGCGTCACCATCAGCTACGGCACGCGTACGCTGCTCAAGAGCCTCAGCCTGGGCCTGAGTCGCGGCGAGGCGGTTGGTGTCGTGGGTCGCAACGGAGCGGGAAAGACCACGCTGCTGCGGGCACTTGCAGGGATGCTCTCGCCAGACGAAGGCAGGGTCACTCACAGCGGTCAGCTTTCAATCGGCTTCCTGCCTCAAAGTGACGACATCGCAGTGGACGTTTCGGTGCGCGATCTCATTGTCAGCGGCGCACCGGACCATGCGTGGGCCGCCAACGCTCGGACGCGAGCGACCGTCGAACATCTGCTAGCTGAGGTCGACCTCGACGCACAAGTCGCTCGCTTGAGCGGCGGTGAGCGTCGCAGAGTCGCGTTGCTGAGCCTCTTGTTGGCCGATCATGACTTACTCATTCTTGATGAGCCAACCAATCATCTCGATGTGGAGGGTGTCGACTGGTTGGCCCGGCATCTAAATGATCGCCAGGCCGCCAACGTCGCGATGGTGATCGTCAGCCATGATCGCTGGTTCCTGGATGCCATCTGTACCCGTATCTGGGAGGTGCATGACGGCAGGGTCAAGGCATACGAGGGTGGCTACGCGGCATATGTACTGGCACGGGCCGAGCGGTTACGCCAAGCAGCTGCCGCCGCTGCCCGCCGCGATAATCTCCTCCGCAAGGAACTGGCCTGGCTGCGCCGCGGCGCCCCGGCCCGCACGTCAAAGCCGAAGTTTCGTCTGGCAGCGGCCACGGCGCTGATCGCTGATGAGCCAGAGCCGCGGGATCGGCTGCAGCTGCAACGGTTCGCCACCGCACGGTTGGGCAAGGACGTCTTTGATCTTGAGAAGGTGGGTGTCGCGCTGGGCGGCCGGATGCTGCTTCGCGACCTCTCGTGGTCTATTGGCCCCGGCATGCGGATCGGCGTGATCGGGGTGAACGGCTCTGGTAAGACAACGCTATTACGACTACTGACTGGCGATCTGACGCCGGACTCGGGAAGTGTCAAACACGGCAAGACG
>JBKOZG010000193.1:0-5258 GCA_046725775.1 Actinomycetota bacterium
TTCCGTGTGAGAGGCGTATCATGACGGCACGCGTACGACGAGACCCTTGGGAGGTGGCTAGTGGCCCTCTCAGATGAGGAGCAGCGGCTTCTCGAGCAGATGGAAGCCGCGCTGGCGGCTGAAGATCCCAAGTTGGTCAACGCGCTGCGGGGGACCAATGTACGGCGGGTTCATCGGCGTCGCGCGGCATTTGCGGGCGTGGGATTCTTTGCCGGCCTCGGGCTCCTCATTGCTGGGATCTCGATCAATCCTTTCCTTAGCGTGCTTGGCTTCGTGATCATGGTCGCTGCGGCGGTGACCGCCATCTACTCTTGGCAACACGTCGGCGGCAACACCGATGCTGGTAACGGCCGGGATCGGGCGAAGACCTCTCAAGGGACGCGCAGCGCTGACGGGCAGGGCTTCATGGACAAGATGGAAGAGCGCTGGCGGCGTCGGCGCGACGAAGGTTTATGACCCGCCTGTTAAAGATGCGTAGTCGACTGGCTACTTTGGCCACTGCTCGCGCGAACGACGCTCGCAGTGCGGAATTGATTGTCACGGCTCCTTGGGCGTGCGGCGGAACAGCGATCGCGGAAGCAGCAGCGCCCTGAGCCTGCGGGGCAAGTCGGCCGGCGCGGACACGCCGCGCCGAATCTCTGACGTCATTGCTGGTAGTTCACTCATAGCGCCCCCGTGGTCGAAGCTGCGTGCGTAGCGCGAGCGTTCAACTAGTGTGGCAACCCGGCTCATCGAGTCCGACTCTTCATCATCAAGCCGGTTCGCCATCTCGTCGCCGATTGCACGCGGTGACCCCTCAGGCCAGGACTCGCCGTAGTCAAGCACGGTGTCCCTGATCTCGGCCCAGGCGGCCTCGACTTGCTCCTCAGCTGGGCCGCTCCCATCAAGCCGGCCGCTGCGTCGCCGCATGCGAATGGTCGCTGGGGCGGCGAGGATGGCTAGCAGCATCAGAGCGATGCTGATTCCGATCAAGGTGCCTTTCCAGCCCACCCCGGCGTCCTGCCCGGGAACGTTCGGTTGCTCGCTTGGCCCGACTGATGGGGCAGTGCCCGGTGATACCTCCGCTGCCGTCTGCTCTGAAGACGGATCTGCCGAGGGGTCGCTTTGGGAGGAGTCCGAGTCCTGTACGGTCCACGATGGTGCTGCCCCTGTCACACTGGCAGGCGTGGGCTCGAAGCGGACCCATCCATAGTTCGCGAAGTACAGCTCCGGCCAGGCGTGCATGTCGCGAATCGACACCTTCCACCCTTGTTCGTCCCGTTCGCCGGGCAGAAAGCCGACTGACACCCGAGAGGGAATGCCGATCACGCGCGCCATCATGGCCATCGCGGACGCGAACTGCTCGCAATAGCCTCGACGGTCATGAAGCAGAAAATTCTGTAGCGCGTCATAGCCACTGCCCGGGAGTGGCTCGGTGCTGTAAGTGAACTGTTTGCTACGCAGATGGGCTTGGATTGCGGCCGCTTTTGCCGCGGGCGTTTCAGCGTCGGCCGTGATTCGATTGGCCAGCTGGACCAAGGAGTCTGGCAGATCGGACGGGATGACTGCAGTCACCGCAGCGTCCGCCGGAGTTCCAGCGACAGCATTGTTGAGATCATTGTTGTCCGGATCGACATCCACGCTCTCGACGGTGTAGCTCAGTCGGCGGAGATCTTGGGCCCGGTTGTTGGCGTTCACCACGACCAAGGAGTTGGAGTCGAAGCGCCAGTCTCCCGGCGCGCGGAACGTCCGCGGCGCGTAGGGAAGTGGCAGGTACTGCGAGGAGAAGTCCAACACGCTGATAGTTGTGCTCTGCCTGGCGCCGGGCTCCCCGCTCAGACCCGGGATGGTTGGTAGGGACTGCCCGCTGTTCAGTCGTATTTGCACATTGCTCCAGCCGTCCGCGCTCAGCTGGGGAAGCGAGGCCAGGCGCAGGTAGAGACCGCCCGGAGCGGTCGTCTGATACTGGATCACGTCGCGATCTTCCGGCTGGTTGAGATTGCGACGCAGGTCCAAGGTGGGATCCGTCAGTTGCAGCGGGCCGCTGCCACCAGGCCCGTTGCCGAAGCCAAGGCCGGGCAGGGACAGCGTGGGTAGGGCAAGCCCAAGCACAACGGTCGCAGTGATCGCCAGGACGCCAAGATAGCCGGCAGCACGCCACACCACCGGCATGGCTGTGCCGAAGCCTTCGGCCGAGTCGCGCGAGAGTCCTCGAGTCCAGCGCGCCGTCGTATTCAGGCCCTCCGCGATCAGAATTGCCAGATAACCGACGGCGATGCAGCAGAAGCTGATAACTCCGGTGTCGGCGCCCAGACCGAGTGCCGGCACCAGAAAGAGCGTGGCGGGCGGTGCGATGGCCCACGCCGGTCGCCCGACGCCGGAGACCAACAGATCGGTCATGATCATGATCATCCCAATCACCGTCACGAAGATCAGCTTCACGCCGTCGTTGGGCTCCATGGGCGAAGCCTGAGTGCGCATGTGCTCGACGCCGGCCCCCCAGAGCGATGTGTAGTGCTCCAACCATGGCGTTCCGAACTCACTCGTCGGGGAGATGAGGGTGAGGCTGAGGCCCAGTGAATAGAAAAACAAGATCGCGACCTGGGCGCCGAGCACCACGCTGTTGGTCAACCGGATGCGTCGCAGTCCCAGGCTGGCTGCGCCGATGGCGATGATCAACATCCAGCTCAGACCGACAAAGCCGGAATCCTGGGTGAGCGGGGTGACACTCAAACAGGCCAGCATCACCGAGATGATCACGGCGATGGCGCTGCGGTCGGTGGCACGCATACTTAGGCCGCCGTGTTGAGCTGTTCGAGGGCGGACCATGCGTCGGCGACGCCCATGCCGCGTGGTACATCGATGACCCGCCACTGGTTGTCCCGCAGGATTTGACCTGCCAGCTCGTGCTGTGCCTGCCGCTGCTCACTGGCTGGCTCACCGGCAAAGGTGTCAACATCCAGCAGCATCGCCAGACCCTGAGCCCGGTTGCGTCGCACTCGGAGCAGCGAATTCGCATCCCGTGCGTTGATCCGGCCCATGATCGCTACGGCAAGCTGTCCGGGCCGGTCGACTGTTGCAGACTCAACGGCGTGGTCGATCGTGGTGGTCGGACGTGACCTGAGGTCGGTCAGGCGACTGATGACGAGTTCCTGGGAAGCTGAGCTGTGCTGCCCCATCGTCCCGCTGATGTTCAGCGGCCCATCGGCCTCGTAGATCTCGATGCCGAAGCCGTCGTCCAAGAAGTGAATACCGATCGATGCGGCCGCCGAAATAGCCCACTCGAGTGAGCTCTGCATGCCCCGACCTGCGTGTGCGCTAGATCGGGAATCCAGCACGATGGTGGCGCTGGGGTCCCAGGCCTGCTCCTCGCGGCGCACCATGAGGTCTCCCCACCGGGCGGTAGAGCGCCAGTGAATCCGCCGTACATCGTCACCCTGCCGGTACTCCCGCACCAATGCGTCATCCTGACCGACTACGCCAACTCGGTGTGGTCGAGCCTCACCGGTGCTGCCCCCAGCGCCAATCGTCTTGATTGTCGGCAGCGGCACGATCCGCGGTGTCACCATCACCTCAGTGGTGGCGACGAACTGCCGATCAAGCTGCACCAGACCGAATGGATCAACGGTCCGCACGGTCAGCGGGCCCGTGGAGAAGCGGCCCCGTACCCGCCCGAGCAGTGGATACTCCACAACCCGGCGCCAGCTCGGATCCGCTCGGTCTACCAGGAACCGTGGCCGGTTGCCGAGCTCGCGTGGCACGGAGTCCTCGAGGAGCAAGATCCCGGCCGGCAATATGCCGTCTTGGCCGAGAATGATTTGGCCCTTCATGGGTGAGCCAAGTGGCACTTGGGCAGGCTCGACGGATCGCTCGCACGACATCCGAAGCCGCGCCCGGGAGACCAAGATGGCAGCGATGACAGGAAGGGCCACGAGTAATAGGCCCAGTCGCATGACGTCGCGTTGGCCGGCTGCCATCGCCAGCAGCACTACGATGAGGCCGATCAATACGAAGAACCGTCCCCGGGGAGTGAGCAGCCGCCACGGACGCGACATGATTATCTCCGGTCGGGAATGTGTACGGACTGGATGGCCTGGGCGATGACGTCGGTCACCGTGCGGCGGGCGAGCTGTGCATCGGTGGAGGGCAATACGCGATGCGCCAGGACAGAGACCCCAAGGGCCGCAACGTCGTCCGGAGTCACGTAGTCCCGGCCCGACATCGCCGCGAATGCGCGGCTTGCACGCAGCAGCTGAAGGGTCGCGCGCGGTGAAGCGCCAAGCCGAAGGTCGCGCGAGTTCCGCGTGGCGTTGACCACCTGAACGATGTAGTGCTTGACGGCCGGGCTGACGTACACCTTCTTGACCGCCTCGATCAGCCCTCTGATGGTAGATCCATCGGTTACCGGTTGTAGTACGGCAAGCGGATCAGATGAGCCGTGAGACTCGAGCATGTCGAGCTCGGAGTTTGGAGTCGGGTAGCCCATCTGGATCCGCGCCATAAACCGGTCCCGCTGCGCCTCTGGCAGCGGGTAGGTGCCTTCCATCTCGATCGGGTTCTGGGTGGCGACCACCATGAAGGGCGACTCGAGCCGATATGTCGTCCCGTCGACGCTGACTTGACGTTCTTCCATCGACTCCAAGAGGGCCGATTGTGTCTTCGGTGAGGCGCGGTTGATCTCATCACCAACCACGATGTTGGCGAAGATACCGCCGGGCTTGAATTCGAAATCGCGCGTTTCTTGATTGAACACCGAGACGCCGGTGATGTCTGATGGCAACAGGTCCGGTGTGAACTGAACTCGGCGGACGGAGCAGGCGATTGAGCGGCCCAATGCCTTGGCGAGCATCGTCTTGCCGACCCCAGGCACATCCTCGACAAGCAGGTGACCTTCGGCGAGCAGCACAACAAGTGCGAGGTCGACTGAGCTCCGTTTTCCTTCGATCACGCTTTCCATTGCGTGACGCACTTTGCCCATTACCTGAACCACGTCGCCGAGTGAGTAGCCCTGGTCAGGACTCCGCCCGATCTCGGCTGCCTTCTCATAGCCCAGGGACATGTGCAAACCCTACGTGTTATCCCCCGCTCTCAGGAAAAGGGCAACACGCCGAAGCTGAAAGCACAAGCCGACATGGGGTGCCATGTGGGGGAAAGTGGGGTATGGTGGGGCGAAGTGGAGAGCAGCGGTTGATGAGTGGGGTTAGGAGGGTGGCCCATGTTTCTTGGCACCCACACTCCGAAGCTCGACGACAAAGGCCGTCTGATCCTTCCGGCGAAGT
>JBKOZG010000335.1:0-7954 GCA_046725775.1 Actinomycetota bacterium
GCCTGGAACGACTTCATCGCTCCCCTGATTCTGATCAACAACCCGGACAAAGTGCCGCTGCCGCTGGCCGTCGCCAATATCCGCGGCCAAGTGATGGGCGTCGTCGACTACGGCGCAACCGAAGGCGGGGTCGTCGTTCTCGCAGTGCCCTGCATCATCCTCTTTCTCATCCTCCAACGTCATTACGTCCGAGGCTTCATGTCTGGCGCATTGAAAGGCTGACCATGACTCGCTCCGAGCCCGCCGGCGCCACTGGAAGCCTCGACACCGTCACACCACCAGCCCACGTGGTCGCCGACGGGTCCCAACGAGCGGGAATTCCACACCCCTGACTGAACTACTTCTCTGGTAGAGGACCCTTATGACCCAACCCAGCCTGCGCGGCGGCCCGCTCCGACCAAGGGCAGGCATCGCCACAGCTCTCCGGCCGGCGGCAGCAGGAGAGATCACGGGTGGGTTGTGGGCGGATCGGCGGCGGGTCAACCGGGAGGTGAGCATCCCAGGTGGCTGGAACCGGCTGCATCAGGCCGGCAACTTCCACAACTTGGAGCTGGCTGCGGGTCGCACTGCTGGCGGATACATCAACGACCTGCCGTTTCTGGACAGCGACGTGTACAAGTGGCTGGAGGCGATCGCCTGGGCGCTCGGCGATCCGATGCTGGATTCCTCGCTGGCCAACCGGCTGCGCCAACAGGTGGCGCAGACCGAGCGGCTGCTCCGCGATGCCCAGCAGCCCGACGGCTACCTCGACTCGCACTTCCAGGTGCGATTCCCCGGCGAACGGTTCGTCCAGCTGCAGTGGGGACATGAGCTCTACTGCGCGGGACACCTGATCCAGGCGGCGGTGGCGCTGCACCGGACGACGGGCGACTCAGGCCTCCTCGAGGTGGCTCGGCGCGTCGCGGACCTCATCGTGGACACGTTCGGCACCGAGGCGGACAGGGTCGACGGCGTCTGCGGACACCCGGAGATCGAGACCGCATTGGTTGAGCTTTACCGGGAGACCGGCGCCGAACGATACCTGGAACGGGCCCGCTATTTCGTCGACCGGCGTGGGCACGGGCTGCTCGGCAACGGCCGGTTTGGCCGGCACTATTGGCAGGACCACGTGCCCGTCCGAGACGCCGCGTCGGTCGAAGGGCACGCGGTCCGTCAGCTCTACCTGCTTGCCGGGGTGGCCGACGTCTACCGGGAGACCGGCGACGCCAGCCTGCTCCAGGCCCTGGAGCGGCTCTGGGCCGAGATGGTGGCCTCCAAGACCTACCTGACCGGGGGCATCGGGGCACATCACAGCGACGAGGCGTTCGGCGATCCATATGAGCTGCCCAACGAACGAAGCTACTGCGAAACCTGCGCGGCCATCTCCTCGATCATGTTCTCCTGGCGGATGCTGATGATCACCGGCGAAGCGAAGTACGCCGACCTGATAGAGCGCACCCTTTACAACGGTTTCCTGGCCGGCTTGTCACTGGACGGGAAGCGCTATATCTACGCCAACCCGCTGCAGGTCCGCGAGGGTCACGTGGCCCGCGGCGATGACCACGACTACCAGCGCGCGGACTGGTTCTACTGCGCCTGCTGCCCACCGAACGTGATGCGGATCCTGGCCTCACTGGAGCACTACGTACTGCTCGGCGGTGATGCCCGCGCCGTGCTGCACCAATACATGACCGGCCGGTACGCCGCCGCCGTGGCCGAGGGCGAGATAGGGCTGGAGGTGACCACCGACTACCCGTGGGATGGCACCGTCACCATCCGGTTAGACCGACCGCCGGCCGGTCCGTGGGAGCTGGCCCTGCGGGTGCCGCACTGGGCTGAGCAGCCGACCTTGACCGTCAACGGCACCGCAGTGGGCACCGCACCTGCTGACGGCTGGTGGATGGTGGGCCGGCAGTGGAGCGACGGCGACGAGGTGGTCCTGGTGCTGCCGCTGGAGCCGCGGTTCACCGTGGCCGACCCGCGGCTGGACGTGGCCCGGGGCGCCGTCGCGGTCGAGTACGGACCGCTGGTGTACTGCGTGGAGGCCGTTGACAACCCCCGACACCGGCTCGACGACCTCGCCATCGACACCGCTGTCGCGCCGGAGGTGCTGCCCCTGGATGGGCCGCTGGGGGCCATCGCTACCATCCGCGCCGGAGGCCGTGTCCGCCCTCGCACAGGCGCCTCGTGGTGGCCTTACAGTCGTGCTGGTGGGCCAGCCGGCCACAAGACCGGGCAGTCCGTCCCCCTGACCGCGGTGCCCTACTACACCTGGGGAAACCGGGAGCCAGGCGCGATGCGGATCTGGGTGCCCACCGCCTAGACGATAAGCAGCACTCAGTCCAAGATCTCTCCAAGTCGCCGTCGGCATGCCACGCGCTTGGCATGATCACACGAGATGCACATCTCGGTCGACGAGCAACGTGGCACAGGCTCAGGTCAGGAAGCGGTCGGCCGCAGTCAGTGCCTCATCCAGGATGGCCAGACCCGTGGCGGCGTCGGCCCGAGCCAGCTATTCGTCCCGCTCTGTGTTGTTGCGCCAACCCAGTGACTCTACGACCGAAGGTCGATCACGACTTTGTGTGCCGTGGGGTCGGAGGCCAGCGTGTCCAGGGCTTTGCCGTAGTCGTCTAGCGCGAACTTGTGGCTGATGATCCCGTCGGTGCGTACCCGTCCGGTGCGCAGCGCGGCAATGGCAGCGGCGAAGGAAGTCATCTCCGCGTACGAGCCTTTGATTGTGATCTCCCGGCGGAAGAGCTCAAACGGGCTGACCGAAAGCCGCTCGTCCGGCCGGGTCACGCCATAGATCAATACCGTGCCTCCATTGCGGGTCAGGGGAACGCCGATCTCGCCGAGCGCAGTGACGCCGGTGGCCTCGACCACGACGTCGTAGCCATCACCGTTGGGCGATGCGGCACGCAGCAGGTCGATGTTGTGAGCTGGGTCCTTGGTCATTAGAACGGTGGAGTCCACACCGAGTCCGGCAGCTGTCTCCAACTTGAACGGGACGATGTCACCGACGGTGACCGAAGTCGCTCCACCACTCCTGATGAGCTGAGCCAACAGCAGGCCAGTCGGGCCGGCACCCATAACCAAAGCGCTACCACCGGGACGCAGGTCGAGCGTTTCGAGCCCATGCATGGCGCAGGCAGTGGGTTCGGCGAACACGGCAGTGTCGGTTTCCAGGCCATCCACGGAGAACACCTGGCGGTGATCCACGCTGGCATACTCGGCGAAGAAACCGGGCCGGTGTACGCCCATGCCTTCAGTGTTGGCACACCGGACGAGCTGTCCCGCCAGGCAATACTCACAGTGGCCGCAGTAGATGTTCGGATTGACCGTGACGCGCTGACCAGGCCGGAAGCGTGTCACGTCGGCGCCGACGTCATCGACCTCACCGATGGTCTCGTGCCCCGGGGTAAGCGGATATACACCGATGTATGTCCCATGGTGTAGATGGACGTCGGTGCCACAGACGCCGGACTGGTGGATCTTGATCCGAACATCCAGCGGTCCAACCTGCGGCATGGGCACGTCGGTGACGGCGAAGTCACCGGGGGCTTCATAACGGACGGCTTTCATGACCCGGCCATCGTAATGATCAGATCGGCACGCGGCTTGCTCCGTGCGATGAGGACTGCGTTGGCCTGGTCAGTGGTGCGAGCCCAGTTGTCGGCCAGTTCGCGGTCCATCCCGTGCAGTTGATGGCGGTAGGTCAGCCGCTGCAGGCGGGTTGCCTCATCGATTTGGAGGTACCAGCTCTCGTCCAGTAGTGGTGCCACGCCAGCCCATCCACCCATGTCGGTCAGCAGATAGTTGCCCTCGGTGACGATGAGGGGGACCTCACGGCGGATGGGCAGCGCCGAGCCAATCGATTCATCGACGTCACGGTCAAAGTCAGGTGCGTGCACAATCTCCGCCTCTTGGTGTCGCAGCCGCCGCAGCAAATGAACATAGCCGTCCGCATCGAAGGTGTCCCAGGCCCCCTTGCGATCGCGGCGTCCCCATCCGATCAGCGTTTGGTTGCTCAGGTGGAAGCCATCCATGGGAACGAATGCGGCCAGATTAGGACCGAGCTCGTCAATGATGTCCTGCGCGACCTTGCTCTTGCCGGCACCGGGAGCTCCCGTGATGCCAAGCATGTGCCGCTGGCCTGGCACCGCCAGCGCGCTGGCCCGCTCCACGAGGTCCGCCATGCTCAGCGTCACCCCTTGCGGAGCGCGCCGAGATCGTACAGCCAGGTCTCGACGACGGGGCGGTTCAGCCCCAGCACGCGTACACGTGTCGGCGGCCACCAGACACGCCGTCTCCAACAATTCGGTCAAGCCAGCGGCGTCCAATGACCGCAGCGCATCGCGGGCCAGCAGGCCCCGCTGATGCAGATGGGCCAGCGCGCCGGACATGAACGCGTCGCCGGCTCCGACCGTATCGACGACTGCGACCGACGGAGGCGCGACACTCGCGGTCGCCAACGGCGTGCTCGCGCTAGCCCCCGCCTCACCATGCGTAACAATCACCAGCGGAATGCCGGCGGCATGCCAGTCTGCTACGACCTCGTCCTGGGAACGATCCGGATACAGCCAGGACCGATCCTCCGCGCTCAGTTTCAAAATGTCGACCAACGGCACCCAACCCTCGAAACGGTGCAGGTACACCTCACGATCCGAGATCAAACTCGGGCGTACGTTGGGATCAAGGCTGACAGCCCGGCGCCCGGCTTCCTGCCGCAGTAACCCCTCGAGTGTGGAAGCCACCGGTTCGAGCATGAGAGCGATCGAGCCCAGGTGGAGGGCCGATCCAGCCGGTAGCGGCCTCAGGTGTTCTGGCAACAATCCGCGATCGGCCGTCCCCACCGCGTGGAAGGAGTACGTTGCCTGGCCATCACGTAGGTGCACGGCGGCCACCGTCGTCAGATCGTCGGTGTCGACAAAGTAGCTGGACTGCACTTCAGAGGCGACAAGATGGTTGCGCAGCATCTGCCCAAAGGCGTCGCTGGACAGCCTGGCAAGGAAGGCCGTCGGTACGCCGAGGCGGCCCAGGCCAACGGCAATATTCAGGCACGATCCGCCTGGATGGGGCTCGTACGCGAGGTGCCCACGAGCCGTAGTCGTCGGTGTCAGGTCGATCAGTGCGTCGCCCGCCACCACGACCGCAGGCTCGACCGTCATGCTGAAGTCTCATGCCAGATACTCATGAAAACCACATCCCACCGTCGACGACGATCGACTGCCCGGTGATGTAGTCCGCGTCAGGTGAGGCAAGGAATGCCACAACGCCTGCCACGTCGACAGGAGCCTCCAGACGACCCAGCGGAATCCCGGCAACCATGGCCGCCATCTCCGAGCCCAGTTCGGTGTCCCGACGTCGGGTCATCTCCGCATCGATGCCTTCCCACATCTGCGTTTGCACCACACCGGGGCTATAGACGTTGACCGTGATCTGGTGTGAAGCGAGTTCCTGCGCGACCGATTGGCTCAAGCCACGTACGCCGAACTTTGAAGCGGAGTACGCGCCCTGCCACTTCCCTCCTCGATGCGCTGCTACCGAAGCGGCACCGATGAGCCGACCGCCCCGGCCTTGGACGATCATCTGGCGGGCCGCGGACTGGTAGCAGTGAAAGACGCCTTTGAGGTTCACGTCCATGGCCAGCTGCCACTGGTCGGCGGTGGTCTCCAGCAGGGGAGCAGTCACAGCGACGCCCGCATTCGCCACCATCACATCCAGACCGCCGAAGTGCCTGACGTGTGCCGCCACTGCCGCGTCCACGCTGTCGGCTTCGGTCACATCCACTGCCAGGCCGAGAGCGACATCCTTCCCGCCGAGAGCAGCGACCACCTCAGCAACTTCGGTCTGTGAGGACGGTAGATCTGCCACCGAGACTCCTAAGCCGTCCGCCACCAACCGTGCGGAGATCGCCCTGCCAATTCCGCGAGCTGCGCCGGTCACCAGGGCTGACCGCTCCGTCATGACTGCTCCCGTCTGCTCAGCTGAGTCAGTTGCGCTCTCATGGGTTAAGGTACTGACGCCCAACGCGCATCTCAGCGCTTCCCTCACTTACTGAGTGGAGCAGCATGGCTACCGACGTTCGCGTACCCACCACAGGAAACGCTGGCGAGGACGCCGTTGTCCTGGAGTGGAGTGTCACAGAGGGATCTGACGTGACCGCAGGGGACGTCCTGGTGAGGTTGGAAACGGCTAAGGCCACCATCGATGTCGAGGCGCCGATCAGCGGGCAAGTACTGCGTACGTTCTATGTGGCCGGCGATGAGGTGGGAGAACATGAAGTCCTCGCGGTGCTGGGCGAGCCGGGTGAGCAGATGCCCCCGCAGGATTCCTCTGCTGGTCCGGCGGCAGATGCGGATGATATGGGCACGACATCACCCGCCCATCCCACGCCCGCTGTCCTAGCTACCCAGCCGGGTCGCATTGCCGAGTCTGATGGCCGGGTGCAGGCGCCAGCACGGCGGCATTCGGCCTCCCCACGGGCGCGGAGGCTGGCAGAGGAGTACGGGATTGATCTCACTTCGCTCGCCGGCAGCGGACCGATGGGCCGCATCATCATTGCTGACGTTGTTGCGGCCCGAGATCGGGCGACGACCGAAGCGCCGCCGGAGCAACGGGCCGCGCCGGCACCGACAACTGCCGATCAGCTCCATGCCGCTCCGGCCGATCAGTTCACTGTCGTTCCAGTCCGAGGCGCCCGCAAGACCACGGCACAGCGGATGTACGCCTCACTGTCGAACAGCGCGCAGCTGACGTTGACCCGATATGCGAAGGCGAAAGCGCTGCTGAGGTATGCCAAGCGCCTCCGGCAGGTGACAGATGCCACCTCCCAGGCCCCCATTGGTCTGAATGACTTGATCATGTTTGGGACCGTGCGGGCTGTTGCGCGACACCCCGAAGCCAACTCCTGGTTCGACTGGGAAGGGATCAAGCAGTTCGCGCACGTCAACCTCGGCTTCGCGGTCGACACCGGTAAGGCACTCGTGGTGCCGGTCATTCGATCCGCAGACACGATGAGGCTCTCTGAGTTGTCCCAAGCTGTGCGTACCGCCATCGACAAGGCTCGGGCAGGCACGCTGGCACCAGATGAGATGGATGGAGGGAGCTTCACGGTCTCAAACCTCGGCAGCCAGGGCGTTCACTGGTTCACACCGGTGCTCAATCCCCCGCAAACCTGCATCCTGGGCGTCGGAGCCACACACCAGACTCATCCGGGCGCGTCTAGTCTGCTGCCACTGTCGCTGACTTTCGATCACAGAGCGATTGACGGAGCAGGGGCAGCGACATTGCTTGCCGATATCGCCCGCTGTATCGAAACAGTTGACGTGATCGCGGCGCTGTGACGGCTCCATACTCCGTTTAGAGAACCAGGCACACCATGGCAAAAGAGCTCCTCATCGACCCGGCGGTGGTCCGGGCCGCAACAGAAGTCGAACTGGGCTCGATTCTGGTCAACGCCTACCGGCCCGACCTTGAGCAGGAACGCACCTCGTACGGCGACCAGGCCTTGGACCGCATCGGCAGAGACATGATGTTGGTACGCGAGTTCGAGCTGATGCTCAACGCGATCAAGCGGGAGGGCTCATACCTGGGCGTGTCATACATCCACGCCGGGCCCGCCCACCTCTCCATCGGTCAGGAAGCCGCGGCCGTCGGGCAAGCGTTCACTCTGGGCGTCGAAGACAAGGTGTTCGGCAGCCACCGCAGCCACGGGGAGGTGATCGCGAAAGGCCTCTCAGCGATCACCAGCTCCGATCACGACTTTCTCTTCGACGCCTTGTCCGGGTGGTCCGACGGACTGATCTGGAAGGTCGTCGAGAAGCGACTGGCAGACCCGGACTTCGAGCAGCAGGCGATCAATTACCTGCTTTATGGCATGACAGCGGAGACAATCGGGCGCCGCACCGGCTTCAACCGAGGGCTCGGCGGCAGCATGCACGCGTTTTTGCCGCCACTTGGGATCTATCCGAAC
>JBKOZG010000366.1:0-8893 GCA_046725775.1 Actinomycetota bacterium
GTTGAGAGCGCGTCAGCGTACCGGAGATCTATTTCCTGCTGCCCTGGAGCACCCTCATGGTGGGAGTACTCCACCGAGATCCCCATCTGCTCCAGCATGGTGATCGCACGGCGCCGGAAGTCAGTTCCCAGACTCTGCGGCGTGTGGTCGAAGTAGCCCGACTGGTCTACCGGCGTTGGCGGCTTGCCTGGCTCGATCGGCTCCTTGAACAGGAAGAACTCCACCTCTGGGTGTGTGTAAAAGGTAAACCCGAGATCGGCGGCCTTCTTGAGTGCCCGCTTGAGCACATACCGGGGATCGGCGTAAGAGGGTGAACCGTCTGGCATCGTGATGTCGCAGAACATCCGCGCGGTTGCCGGGCTGGCGTCGCGCCACGGCAGAACCTGGAACGTCGATGGATCAGGGTGAGCCAACATGTCGGACTCGTAGACCCGGGCGAAGCCTTCGATCGCCGAACCGTCAAAGCCCATCCCCTCAGCAAAAGCGCCCTCGAGCTCGGCGGGCGCGACAGCGACCGATTTCAGGAAACCAAGAACATCGGTGAACCACATCCGGACGAACCGCACATCTCTCTCTTCGATCGCCCGTAAAACGAACTCGGTCTGCTTGTCCACGCGGCCCAGTCTGCCGCCCGGCCTGTAACAGCAGGGTTACGACGCGGTCCAGTTTCGGTCTGATCGCGCATCGCAGTTTGAATCCGAACACATCCACGGGCGTCCCGCGAGGGCAGCCCGAACGGCTCGTTCACGTTTCGCCCGTCTGGTCGACGCGCCTGCTTAGCGTTGCGTCGTAGTCTCGTCCCGTGCCTCATCTGCGGATTGCCCTGGCCCAGGTCAACGCCACCGTTGGAGACATCTCAGCCAACGCCGACCTTGTCACGGACTGGTCGAAACAAGCAGCTGATGCAGGTGCGCACCTCGTGCTATTCCCCGAGATGATGCTCACCGGCTATCCGGTTGAAGATCTCGCTCTACGGCGTAGCTTTGTCGAGGCCTCCCGCATCTCGATCAATCGTCTAGCCGCGCGGCTGCTCGATGCAGGTCTTGGTGATCTTGTCGCGGTCGTGGGATATCTCGACCGCATTGATGAACCCGACCATCCCAAGGGCGGGCACCCACAAAACGTGGCCGCCGTGCTGCACCAAGGTCAGGTGATCTGCTCCTACGCGAAGCACCACCTCCCCAATTACGGGGTCTTCGACGAGTACCGCTATTTCAAGCCCGGTAACGAGCTGCACGTGCTGCGCATTCGTGGCATCGACGTCGCGATTGCCATCTGTGAAGACTTGTGGCAAGACGGCGGCCCGGTCGCGGCGACCGCAGAGGCGAACGCCGGCCTGTTGGCGGTGATCAACGCCAGCCCGTACGAGCGCGACAAGGACGACGTACGCGGTGACCTGGTCAGGCGCCGCGCCCGTGAAGCCGGCTGCCCGCTGGCATACGTCAACCTCGTCGGCGGCCAGGACGAGCTGGTCTTCGACGGCGACACCATGATCGCCGGTGAGGACGGCACCATTGTGGTGCGCGCCCTGCAGTTCGTCGAAGAGCTAGTCGTTGCCGATCTTGAACTTGCACCCGGCACCGCGCCGCTGCAAGCCGAGCTTGCCGAGGGCACTGTGCCCGCCGAGTTCGGTCAAAGCGGCATGATCATCTTGCGACACCACATCTCCGATGCTGGACACGCACCTACCGAGTTGATCACACCAGTGATGGCGAAACCGCTGGAGGCGATGGCCGAGGTCTATCTCGCGCTGGTCATGGGCCTGCGGGACTACTGCTCCAAGAACGGGATCGAGCGGGTCTATCTCGGGCTGTCGGGCGGCATCGACTCGACGCTGGTAGCCACTTTGGCCTGCGATGCCCTCGGCGCGGACCGTGTCTACGGCATCTCCAATCCCAGTGCCTACTCTTCGGAGCATTCCAAGAGCGACGCCGCCGAGCTGGCCGCCCGAACCGGCTTGCACTTCCTGACCGTGCCCATCGCGCCAGCCGTGGCCGCGTTCGACCAGATGCTCGATATCGATGGCATCGCGGCCGAGAACGTGCAGGCGAGGATCCGCGCCGTGATCTGGATGGCCGAGTCCAACCAGCATCCCCCTTCGATCGTGCTGGCTTGCGGCAACAAGAGCGAGCTTGCCGTTGGATATAGCACTATCTACGGCGACGCTGTCGGCGGCTATGCACCGATCAAAGACGTACCGAAGACCTGGGTCTGGAGGCTGGCCCGCTGGCGGAACGAGCAGGCCGTACAGCGCGGTGAGACTCCACCGATCCCAGAGAACTCGATCATCAAGGAGCCCAGCGCCGAATTACGGCCAGGTCAGAAGGACACCGACTCGCTGCCACCGTACGAGCTACTCGACGACGTCCTGGACGACTATGTCGAAGGGGACGCGGGTCACGAAGAGATCGTGGCAATGGGCTTCGATCCTGAGCTGGCAGACCGAGTGATCAGGATGGTCGATCGCGCGGAGTACAAGCGACGGCAGTATCCGCCAGGCACCAAGATCAGCTTCAAGGCGTTCGGCCGGGACCGCCGGCTGCCAATCACCAATGGCTGGCGCGAAGGTCGCTGAGGTGAAGGCACTCGTCCGCCGGAAACCTGAGCGGTCAGATCCGATGCTCTGGTAGCCGCTGATGGCAGTTGCCGGCTGGTACCCCGACCCTGCGGGGGTGCCTGGGCGATACCGCTACTGGGACGGTTCCAATTGGTCGACCGTCACCAGCGACGACCCACGCCGGCCTACACCGGCTGAGAGTCGTGCGAGTGGCTCGACCCCGAGTGAGCCTTCCAACCGCGAACCACCGAATCGGCCAGCACGCTGGCGTCGGCGTGCCCTGATGTCGGGCGTGCTCGCCGTTGCGGTAATCACGGTTGTGGCGGTGGCCATCCTCATCGGCAACTTCCGCTCGCTGGGCGATGACCCGCTACCCGGCGCCGCCCCGAGTCCCAGTGAGCTCGCGTCCCCCACCCATACGCCCACCGCCACGCAGACCTCCTCGGCGACTCCTTCGCCGTTGCCACTCGTGCGCTGCCCGACGGGAAACCCTAATCAGCGGGCTCGCCATCCCAGCGACGGTCGCGTGTACGGCGGAAACTTGTCGTTCGAGGCCCGACCCACGTTTGAGCCCGCGGCGCTCGAGCCACGCTTCAGCTTCGCCTACGACGTGCTCCAGCAGACGCTCCCGGTTAGCCAGAATCCGGCTTGGATCGCGCAGCTCGCGGTGGGGCAGCTGCGCGCGAGCGATGGCTTTGTGCATGACGCCCGGAACACGGTCGAGAGCTTTGCGCAGTGCGTTGTCACCGGCCGCATGTATGGCCCATACGTTCCGACGCGTGGCGATATTCGCAGCGAGAGCCTCAGCATCGACGGTCGTCGTGGATGGCTCATCGAGAGCGAGATCACCGTCGACCGGCCCGATCTCGCGCTGCTAGGTGATCACGTGATCTTCATCGTGGTAGGCGATGGCAAGGACTGGGGGTTCTTCTTCGGTGCTGTACCAATCGGCAATGCCCAGCTGGACGCTGTGCTCGCCAGCACGGTACGCGAGCTGCGAGCCAGCTGAGGTTCGCTAACTCTCGACGGCCTCCTCCGAGATCACGGTCATCGATTCCAGCCGAGGCGCGCCGAAGGTGGTGGCCATCGCAACATCGCTGGCATCGCGACCGCGCCCGATGAGCACCCGCCCTTTACGTCGCTCGTTGTTGCGCGGATCGAATGTCCACCAGCGATCACCCAGATAGACCTCCATCCACGCCGCGAAGTCCATCGGCAGATCACGAGGCGGGATGTCGATCTCGGGCAGATAACCGAACACGTAACGAGCGGGGATATTGAGCGCTCGGCATAACGAAACGGCGAGATGTGTGAAGTCTCGGCAGACTCCGTAACCGCTGGTATGGACATCGGCGGCTGTGGTCACCGCTGTGCTAGCGCCGTATTCAAAGCGGACGTGATTGTGCACGTAATCGCAGATCGCCTGGACCCGACGGTAGCCGGGCGGCGAACTGCCGAACCGGCTCCACGCTTCGGCGCCGAGCACATCCGGTAGGCAGAAGCGGCTGGGGAGCGTGTAGATCAGCGCCTCGTCGGGCAACTGGTCAGGGGTCAGCTCAGGGGCAGCCTCATCAGCATCTTCAACCGCATCAGGAACGATCACAGTCGCTTGATAGCCGATCACAGAGCGTCCAGCCGGGACCATCAAGCGTCGACAGGGATTTCCATACATGTCGGTGTACGGATGAGTTGGTCCCTCGGGCTCCAGTGACCAGCGCTCATCAATTACGTCGACCTTCTGGTCGCTCAGCGGTTCCACTTGGAACACCGCGGGAACAGCGATCTCCGACTGGTGAATGAACTCGCAGCCGACCCTCAGCCGGCGCGTTACCTCCACCAGGACGTCCTGTCGCGGACCAGCACTAGCGTCTCCCCTCGCTGAAAGCTTATGCATCTGGCGGGAGTGTACGAGGTAAGAATCCTATCGCGCGATCAGGTTGCGCGGCCCAGGTGAAGCGCGCGCTCCATCTCGACATGCGAACGACATTTCGTGGGACTCTTTATCTCTATATTCTCTAGCGACCTAGTAGAGATAGAGGAATTTCCTCTCACACGAAGGCGAGACACCATGTCCATACGCAAACTCCTGCGCGTACGGTCCATCGCGGCACTCTCTGCAGTTGCTGCCACTCTCCTGCTGCTCACCGGTTGCGTCGGCGGCGCGGCGACGGCGCCGGGCGGTGCCGGAACCACGACGCTGCACCTCGTGGGCTTTGCGGTACCGAAAGAAGCGAACAACGCGATCCAGAAGAAGTTCGCACAAACCCCGGAGGGCAAGGATGTCGTCTGGGAAGAGTCATATGGCGCCTCAGGTGATCAGAGCCGGGCAGTAGTCAATGGCCTCCCGGCCGACTATGTGAACTTCTCACTCGAAGGCGATGTCACCCGGCTGGTCAAGGCGGGCTTGGTCGCTGAGACCTGGAACTCCGGACCCACCAAGGGCATCGTCTCAGATTCGACCGTCGTCATCGTGGTGCAGAAGGGCAATCCGCTCGGCATCAAGGATTGGTCGGACCTGGTCAAGCCGGGTGTCAAGATCGTAACGCCCAACCCGGCGTCGTCGGGTTCGGCGCGTTGGAACATCCTGGCGGCCTATCAGCAGGTGATCGCCAACGGCGGCACTGAGGCCGATGCCAAGGAATACCTGACCAAGTTCTTCAACCACGTGGCTGCGCTACCGGGCAGCGGACGGGACGCAACCAACGCCTTCCTGGAAGGTTCAGCCAATGTGCTGATCTCCTACGAGAACGAGGCCATCCTCGCCCGGCAGTCAGGTGAGGACTTCGACTACATCCTTCCCGACGCCACGATCAGGATCGAAAATCCGGGCGCGGTGTTGAAGAATGCCAATCCCAAGGCCAACGCCTACCTCGATTTCGTGCTGAGCAAGGCCGGTCAGGAGGAGTTCGTGAAGAAGGGCTTCCGACCTGTCATTGCCGACACCCCGATCGGCGAGGTAGCCGGCGCCAACGACCCGGCCAAGCCCTTCCCTGTGCCGCCCGAGCTGTTTACCATCAACGACCTCGGTGGCTGGGATGCGGTGAACGCGAAGTTCTTTGACGAAGCCACCGGCCTGGTGCCGCAGATTCAGCAGGCGACAGGCAGGTCTCAATGACCCAACGCGCTGTGCTCGTCGAGCCCCCTCCGCTCGACCCCATCATTGCGGGCGCGGCTCCCAACGCTGGTGGCCGCCGCCTGCCGCGCGGGCGCAGTGCGACCTCGCTTACTGCCGCGTCAGGGCTGGGACTGGGCGTTGCACTGCTGTGGTTCAGCCTGCTGGTGCTCATTCCGCTGACCGCTGTGCTCGTCCAGGCCTCCGAGGGTGGCTGGTCGGGCTATTGGGATAGTCTGCGCAGCCCGCAGACGCTAGCCGCACTCAGGCTCACCGTGGGTCACGCGATTCTTGTCACCGTGGTCAACATCTTCATGGGGACCACGATCGCCTGGGTGTTGGTCCGCGACCACTTTCCCGGTAAACAGGTGCTCGAGGTGGTGATCGACATCCCGCTGGCACTTCCGACCATCGTCGGCGGGTTGGTGCTCCTTAGCCTGTACGGGCCGTCGAGCCCGCTTGGCGTCAATTGGGCCAATACTCCGGTTGCGGTGTTCTTGGCCTTCTTGTTTGTGACGCTGCCGTTCATTGTGCGCACCGTGCAGCCGGTGCTGCTGGAAATCGAGCCCGAAGTGGAGGAGGCGGCCGCATCGCTCGGCGCAACTCAGTTCACGATCTTCAGGCGCGTGATCCTGCCCAGCCTGGCTCCTGCCATCGCCTCAGGCGCGGCGCTCTCGTTCTGTCGCGCGATCAGCGAGTACGGGTCACTGGTCCTGTTGTCAGGCAACCTGCCCTACTCCACTGAAGTGGCGTCGGTGCGCATCTTGTCCTACATCGAGGGCGACAAGCTCACCGAAGCGGCGGCAGTGGCCTCGATCTTGCTCATCGTCGCGCTTATCGTCATCGTCATCCTGGATGTCATCTCTCGAAGGGTGGCTCGCTATGCATGAGGGGGCTCGGCCCCAGACCGCAACTCGGTGGGCGCTGCGGGTGCTTGTCGTTGGCTATCTGTTTCTGCTCGTGATCTGGCCGGTCCTGCTGGTCGCGCGGGCAACGTTCGCCCAGGGACTGGCTCCGGTGATCAACGCTCTGCGCCAGCCCGAGGTGATCTTCGCATTTCAGCTGACGCTGTCGGCAGCCTTCTGGGCTGTCGTGATCAATACCATATTCGGCGTCGGCATCTCGCTACTGCTGGTGCGTTACACATTCCCCGGCAGGCGGGCGCTGAATGCCCTTGTGGACCTGCCGCTGGCCGTCTCGCCCATCGTCGTCGGCCTGGCGATGGTGCTGGTCTACAGCGGCCGCACGGGCTGGTTCGGCGGAAGCCTCGAGCAGGCGGGCCTGCAGGTGATCTATGCGCCACCCGGCATTATCTTGGCCACCGCGTTCGTCAGCTTGCCGCTGGTGATTCGCGAGGTCATTCCCGTGCTCCAAGAGATCGGAACTGAGCAGGAGCAAGCCGCTCGTAGCTTGGGCGCCTCGGCACTGCAGACCTTCGCTCGCATCACCTTGCCGGCGATCCGCTGGGGGCTGCTTTACGGCGTTGTGCTCAGTTTGGCCCGATCCCTCGGTGAATTCGGCGCCGTCAAGATCGTCTCTGGTGGCGTCGCCATGCGCACCCAAACAGCGACCCTCCTGGTTGAGGAGCGATACCAGCAGTTTGGTGTCGAGAACTCGATCATCGCCTACACTGCAGCCTTCATCCTGGCGTTGATCGCAGTCATCGCTCTCGTTATCGTGACCGCCCTCCGACCTGACAAGGGGACTTCTCGGTGAGCATCAAGATCGCAGGCGTCGGCAAGAAGTTCGGCGACTTCACCGCCCTTGAGGGCATCGACTTGGACATCGCCAGCGGCGAGCTGACAGCACTGCTCGGACCCAGTGGTGGTGGCAAGTCAACACTGCTGCGGATCATCGCTGGCCTTGAGGTGGCCGATGTCGGATCAGTGGAGATTGAAGGAGTCGATGCCACCAGCCTGCCGGCGCGGAAGCGCAACGTCGGCTTTGTCTTCCAGCACTATGCCGCGTTCCGGCATCTCAACGTGGCCGGCAATGTTGGTTTCGGGCTGAAGATCAGGAAGCGTCCCCGCCGGGAGATCAAAGCGCGCGTGGCTGAGCTGCTCGAACTGGTGCACCTCTCGCAATTCGCGGACCGCCTTCCGGCCCAGCTTTCTGGGGGGCAGCGGCAGCGGATGGCGCTGGCCCGGGCGCTGGCAATCGAACCGAGTGTCCTGTTGCTGGATGAGCCGTTCGGCGCCTTGGACGCAAACGTCCGCAAAGAGCTGCGGGCCTGGCTGCGCAGGCTGCACGACGAGGTTCACGTCACCACTGTCTTCGTGACTCATGATCAGGAGGAGGCGTTGGAAGTGGCTGACCGGATCGTGGTGATCAACCACGGCCGGATCGAGCAGATCGGTCCGCCACACGAGCTCTACGACCATCCGAGTTCGGAGTTCGTGATGAGCTTTCTCGGACCGGTGACCACACTGGACGGCTACTTGGTACGTCCGCATGACCTGGAGATTGAGACCCATCCCTTCGGCGAGGCGTATCCGGGGAGTATTGAGCGCTTCAACCGCGTCGGCTTCGAGGTGCGACTCGATGTCAGGCTGACCGAGGACGATGCGGCGCCGCCGGTGCTTGTCACCCTGACCCGCGCGGATGCAACCGCAAAGCGACTGAAAACAGGGATGCCGGTGTGGCTGACGCCGGTGGCCGGCGCCTCCCAGGTTCGGATCAATGCCCCCGCTACGTCTGAAGCCGACAGCCTCGAGCTCTCACCCGCCCACTCGGTACCGCAACCTTCTTTCACCTAGCAGACGGCATGCAAGCCATGCACAGTGATGGAGCGGTCAGATGTCGTCGTTCCAGCGCGGGTCGTTGTCATACGCCTCGTTGCGTTCTTCCACAAGCTCGAGTGCGCGTTCGGCCTCCTCCCGCGTCTTGTAGGGCCCAAGCCGGTCGGTGATCTTCGTCTCGTTGTTGTCGGGTACCGCCGTGTGGGTCTTGAGGTCAAACCACCAATCGCCCTGTGCCATATCGCCCCTTCTTCCGACGCTCTTCGCTTCGACGTTACTCCCGGTCGACGGTGGCATGGCCGACGGTGCCGCCACCGTTCTGTGGTCCTGACCGCGAGTCCACCGCCTGAAACGCTGGGCTAACGCACTTGACCCGCCTTCGGTCCCTGCGCCAGTGTCAGCGATTGTCACCGCTTGCTTCGCCGTACGTCCCGGCCGATATCCGAGGTCGCGGCCGCTCGCAGGGCAGCGGATACGACATTGGAG
>JBKOZG010000332.1:0-32222 GCA_046725775.1 Actinomycetota bacterium
GCGGCGCTGAGCCCCGAAGAGCTGGCGACCGTGGCTCCTATCACCACCGGGGCCAGCAAGGTGGCGATCGCGCCGCTGTTGCCGGTGGCTTCCGACTCCACCTGATCATCGCTTCGCAGATCAGTGGCCCACCGACGCAACGCCTCCGGTGTCACACCACCCGAACCTCATCACGAACCAAACCGTCCTCGACCATCCATTCCGATAGGGCGTACCACCCGGCTCCCTTCCTTGATCGACACGGGAACCGCTGGGATGGTGTCAACGGCAACCGAAAATTGACCAGTTTCGGCATTGCCGCACCGTGGTCAGTATTCAGTTGCCGTCGACAGATGGAACAACGCCTACGGATACGTGCTCGCAGCGCAGCCGTACCAGTCGCCGTGGCGGCCAACTGCAGGATGCAGCCCCAACCGGAGGAACGATCCTGACCGCGCCTCGGGCCACTGGACACGTCGCTGTAGATCAAAAGGGCCACTGCAGCAGCGTGAAGACGGCCCTTTCCACGTGCCCAGCTCATCCGACACGACCCCGCTCTTGCGCGGACAGCGGTTGGCGATCATCTAACGTCTTGCTACTGTCGAGCACCGCGCAACGGGAAGGGGATCAGGTGACTGCGCCTGCGCGCCGGCGAGGTGGACGGCGAAGGAGGGAAGGATTGACCGACGAACCATCTGTGACAGACCTGCTGGTTGCGGTGCGCAATGAGCTACGCGTGGCACGCACTATCCCGTCGATCGCGATCGTGTTACGGCAGCGCGCCGTCGACCAGGCCGTCGATTACATCTTGTCTGAGCCGCGCTTCGACAACGTGCCCATAAGTCTTAACAACCCGCCAACCCTCGCTGCGGCGCTCAAGGAGGTGACCCTTGACGGCATTCTTGCGGAGTTCGGTGTCTACAAAGGCACGTCGCTGACGCAGATCGCCAAATTCTTCCCTGACCGCACTGTGCATGGCTTCGACAGCTTCGTCGGGCTTCCCGATGCCTGGGGCGGCACATCGAAGGGCGCTGGCGCGTTCGACATCGGAGCGAAGCCCCCCGAGTTGTCGGTCTCCAATGTGGAATTCCATGTCGGATGGTTCGAGGACACCATCCCGGCGTTCGCCCAGCAGTACTCCGGCCCGCTCGCCTTCGCCCATCTCGACGCCGACATCTACAGCTCGACAAAGACGGTGTTCGACAATTTGAGTGACTGGTTCGTAGCTGGCACGGTTGTGGTGTTCGACGAATACTTTGGCTACCACGGCTGGCAGCGCCACGAGCACAAGGCGTTCCAAGAATTCCTCTCGCGCACCGGGCTCTCCTTCGAGGCGATCGGCCTGGGACACATGAACCTCGCGGTGCGTCTCATCAACGGCTGAGGTACGCCTATGTAGCACGAGCCACAGG
Organism: Actinomycetota bacterium; assembly: GCA_046725775.1. GTDB lineage: Bacteria > Actinomycetota > Actinomycetes > Propionibacteriales > Propionibacteriaceae > Microlunatus. The sequence goes on from JBKOZG010000332.1 coordinate 1,392, forward strand.
GACTCGCGACAGGCCCTGCCAAGCTCCTCGCTCTCGGACTCCAGGACGCCCTGACCGGAGACGGTCACCGGGACGAGTGTCACTGACGGGGAGCCAAACAACCCTTGCTGGCTGCCTTGCCAGTATCGGCGAAGCCGGCGGTCTGTCCGGTTCATCCGAGGCAACACCCACTTCAAGTCGATCTTCGACTCCTACCTGATGTCGCTATGCCCGGTCATCGTCGGTTCCGTCGGATCCTTTGCCGCGACGACGTCGCTCCTCGCGGACCCACCCAGCGCCTTCATCCGCATCCGGCCCGGAGCGGTTCACGTCGACTGGCGACGCTGAGCCCCGAAGGGCTGGCGACCGGCGCTGGGCATGCGAAGCGGACTCGCCCCTGACACATCGACTTAGGCCGCGTCGGCCAGCTCAACTGAATGAGTAGCCAGCTCTCGGACTACCTTGCTGCACCGTGCGCGGACCATCCCCCCGCTCGTATTGAACCGCCGTGCAGCTTCGATGCTTGTCATGCCGTCGACATAGACGCTCCGTAGCAATGCGACAGCCGAATCGTCGATCAGGCCCAACAGGATGCCGGCCTCTAGCACCCGGCGCGCTTCCATGTCGACTGGCTGCGGGGAGTCGTAACGACTGCCGTCAGGACCCGCCGGTGGCAACAGCACCTCAAGCAATTCACTCGATGGCCACAGCATGACGTCTCCCCGCCCCATCCACCGGTGTTCTTGGGAGACAGCCTTCAGGGTGTCCATCGAGAGGTTCGCCGCGATCCGGGCGGGACGACGCTCTAGCGGATAACTTCCGATCGCCGACCAGAGCCGAGCGAGATAGTCATCAATGGCGGCGCGTGGATCCCGCTGCGCCATTCGCACCATACGACCCATCAGGGCCTGCAGCACGACTCGCCCCGCGAGTTGATCTCCACCGGAGGCCTCAGTCAGCAGGGCGCCAAGGACTGGATCGGAGTAAAGCCTGGCAGCTGACAAGACGTCATCGAATGAGCGGCCCGTCGCGAGTACGTCATGTCGACCAGCCCAGCGACTGACGGTTTCCGGATGCCTTAGGTCGAGCTCCCGCCACTCACGATCAAGCGCCTCGACGACGCTGAATCCACGCCGTCTGCGGGATGCGCTCGCCATGGCACGACTTTGCCTAGCAGGTGTTGTCCGAACTGTTGGTCGAAACACTTCAGTTGTTGTCCATCCCGACAGGATGTTGTCGCTTGTGCGCTCGATTCATGATCGTTCACGCGACAAGGCGTTTAGGGCAGCCACCAGTGGGAACCCCCCACTATGGGAACCGCTCACTTCAGGAGGCGCCATGACCACCGATGAGGGCCGAAAGTTCGCAGTCATTACCGGAGGGTCCAGCGGCATGGGCTATGAGTTCGCGAACGTGTGCGCTGAGGAAAACTTCGAGGTCCTCATAGTCGCCGACCAGGGGGTCGACGAAGCCGCGGACCGGCTGCGAGCCAACGGAGCCGCGGTCACCCCGGTGCAGGCAGACCTATCCACGTTCGACGGCAACGAAGGCGTCGCCGCGACGATACTGCAGCGCAGCCAGCCCGTGGACGTATTGGCGTTGAATGCCGGCAAAGGCGTCGCTGGCCCGTTCCTGGAGACGGCGCTGGAACGCGACCTTGCGCTGATTCAGTTGAACATTGGATCCGTCATCCATCTGGCGAAGCGCTTGCTGCCAGCCATGGTCACCCGTGGCGAAGGCCGGGTGTTGATCACGTCGTCGATCGCCGGGACGATGCCGGGGCCGTACTACTCGACGTACGCAGCGTCGAAGGCCTATCTGTTGTCGTTCGCCGAGGCGCTCCGGCACGAGCTCAGCGACACCGGCGTCACCGTCACGGCCTTGCTGCCCGGTGCGACTGACACGGAGTTCTTCGACAGGGCGGGCATGCAGAACACACCGATAAATGAGTCGCGCAAGGACGACCCCGCAGAAGTGGCGCGAGACGCCTTCAAGGCCCTGATGGCGGGCGATGACAAAGTAGTAGCCGGATCGGTGAAGAATCTCCTCCAGTCGATGGCGGCGCGGGTGACGCCCGAGAAATTCAAGGCCGCGCGACACGCAGCTCAGACCAAGCCCAAGGACCTGGAATAAGGAGTTCACATGCCAGCAATTCCGTCGTTAAGGATGAACAACGGCCTACAGATCCCACAGGTCGGATTCGGGGTGTTCCTCGTCCCGCCGGAAGAAACCAAGCAAGCCGTTGCTGAGGCGCTGAAGGCTGGGTATCGGCTGATCGATACCGCCCAGGGCTACCGCAACGAAGAAGGTGTCGGCGCCGCAATCGCGGAGAGCGAGGTGCCTCACGACGAGTTGTTCATCACTACAAAGCTGACCAACAGCGAGCACGGCTACGACAAGACGCTCGCCGCCTTTGAGGGGAGCATGAAGAAGCTGGGCCTCGACGTAATCGACCTGTTTCTCATCCACTGGCCGCTGCCGATGTTCGATCAGTATGTCGAAACCTGGCGGGCGTTCGAGAAGCTGCTGGCAGACGGGCGGGTGCGCTCGATCGGCGTGTCCAACTTCGAGATCCCGCATCTGCAGCGACTCCTTGCCGAAACCGAGGTAACGCCGGCGGTCAACCAGGTCGAGCTGCACCCCCAGTTCCCGCAAGAGGAGCTTCGTGCGTTCCAAGACGAGCGTGGGATCCTCACCGAGTCGTGGGGTCCGCTCGGCCAGGGCAAAGGGCTGCTGGGAAACCCCGAGATTGTCGAGGTGGCGCAGCGCAGGGGCCGTACGCCGGCGCAGGTCGTGCTGCGTTGGCATGTGCAGCTTGGCTGCGTCGTCATTCCCAAATCAGTGCATCCTGATCGGATGCGGGAGAACATCGAGCTGTTTGATTTCGAGCTCGATGATCGCGACATGGCCGAGATCTCCAAAGTCGCTACCGGCCAGCGTCTCGGCGCCGACCCGAATGAGTTCGCGATGCGCTAGCGGCCGCTGATCTCACCGATGTGCTAAGAAACGGCCTGTAACGACTCGGTGCCCTCGTTCATGCTGACACCACGGCTGACCAGCGCGAAGCCCAGACCGATCAGCAGGTAACAAACGGCCATGACGATCAGGATGATCACCGACTTACCGTTGGCAGGCAAGATCACCGCAGCAATCACCGCAGCCACCACGAGTGCGAGATTGAAGATCATATCGTAGAGCACGAACACCCGGCCCTTGAACTCGTCAGCCACGTGCGCCTGGACCAGGGTGTCAACGCAGATCTTGATGCACTGTGCAGTTAGGCCTAGCAAGAATGCCGCCGCCATCAGCGGCACCTTGGCGTAGATCGCCCCCGGCACTAGCTGAAAGCCTGCCGAGGCCAGCAGGCAGATGATCATCGTGCTTCGTAGGCCCAGCCGGGCGCTCATCGGCGGGGCCACCACCGAGGCGAAGACAAAACCGGCACCGGTAATGATCACCAGCAAGCCGAGGTCGGCGATGGCAGCGTCGACCTGGTCAAGGCTATGGAAGTAGTTCCGAAACACCAAGATCATCGCCACCAGGACGATGCCGTAGATGAGCCGGTGGGCGGCGATGGTCAGGAGCCCGATCCTGGCAGCGCGGCGGCTTCGTAGGTGTGCAAGAGCCTCGATCAGAGTGCTGACGACGTCGCGGGTTCTCGTTGTAGCAGTGCCGTCCGGGCCAAGCTGTCGCCCCGGAATCAGCAGCGTGAGGCTGGCGCCGACCACAAACCCGACTGCGGCGACGATGAACAAGATCGCATCGGCCCAATGGTCCGGCATCACCTGACCCAAGATCAGACGCAGGCTGGTGGCGACCCCGACACCGATCAGCAGCCCGGCGGGGCCGACGGTCGGTACGACTGAATTGGCGACCATGTATTCGCCCGCATCGATGGTGTGAGGAAGTGAGGCGGACAGCGCCGCCAGCACGAACCGGCTGAGACTCATCGCAAGGAGCACCCCGCCGTAGATGAGGGTTTCGACGCCTGGGGTCCGGAGCCCGGTCGCAACCAGCACCGCGAGGCCAAAGGTCACTGCTGCGCGAACGAGATTGCAGAAGATGAGGACTTGGCGGCGGGACACCCGGTCGATCACCACGCCAACGAACGGTCCCAAGATCGAGAACGGCAGCAAGGTGATGGCCAGCACCACAGCGATCGACGCCGCGTCCGGCTGCCGCTCGGGTGAGAAGAGCACGTACCCAGCGAGCGCTACCTGGAGCACTCCATCACACGACTGGATGGCGACGCGTACCGCAAGCAGACGCCGGAAGTATCGGTGCCGCCACAGCTGCTGAAGGCTCCGAGCGAACTCCATCCTCAACCTTGCGGATACTTCTTCACATACTCCGAAAGCTTGTCCTGCTTCATGGCCTGGGCCAGTTCGGCCATCTTGGCCGCGTCCACAACGTCAATGCTCTGCCCGCCGCCTGTGGTGTCAAAACCGGAGATTGGCGCCTGCAGCAGCTCGATGTCCTTGCCGGTCAGTCGAAGCGACAGAGCGGTACGCCTGATCTCGGCATCGCTGAGGTCGTTGTCGACCGTCATGTGCTTCGCCACATTGCCGAGGAAGCTGATGAACGTCCCTGGATCGGAGATCACTTGTGCGCTCAGGCCCTTCTGCACGATCGCCTTGATCACATTGCGCTGGTTCTCTGCACGATCAAGATCGCCTCCAGGCAGCAACTTGCGCTCCCGGACGAACCAGAGTGCTTCCTCACCGGCGATTGTGATCTTGCCCTCGGGATAGTCGATACCGTGCGAGCTGAAGGCGTTCTTGTTGGTGACCGTCACGCCGTCCAGATCCTCAGTGAGCCTGATGAAACCCTCGAAATCGATCAGCACCACATGATCCATGCGGACGCCGGTCAGGTCCTCCAACGTACGGACGGCCAGCGGCGCGCCTCCGAACGCGAACGCCGCGTTGATCTTGTTCCTGCCGTAGCCAGGGACATTGACCCACATGTCACGCGGGAACGAGATGATGTATGCCTTGTCCCGCTTTGCGTTCAGGTGGACCACCAAGATCGTGTCGCTGCGACCGTTGCCTTCGTTCTCGGGATCGCGGCTGTCCGAACCGAGGAGCACATAGTTCAGCGTGCCTGTCGCCTGCGCGTCCTTTGGGGGGCGTAAAGAAGATTCGTCGGTAGGCAACTCGACGCCGCGGTTGAGGTTCTTTGTCAGGCTGCGATCGATTGTTGCTGCGTAGAGCAGCCCAGCGGCCATAGCCACGACGAGCAACACGGCCACGCCAATCAAGATCTTTGGCAGCAGCCGGTGCCTCTTGGGCGTGGTGGCATCGTCGTCTGGTCCCAACTCGCGCATCAGGGTGGTCTGGGTCATTAGCTTCCTTCGTAGGGGAAAGAGCACCGGCAGTCTACGTGGTCGGGCTGTTCCGGTTCGGCATTCGCGGTCGATCGTTACCTGAGTTGCCGCTCAGCCACCGCAAGGTGGGCACCGTTACGATCGCTATATGTCACGCGCCGAGGAAGCGGCCCGCCGGGCCGAGCTCGCGGCCGCCCAGGATCGTGCCGAATCACGCCAGGCTCAAAAGCTCATCGACGAGTTCGTGGCCACGGCCAAGGCCAAGGGCATGACTCCCACTCGGCTGCGGGCGACGTTGTATACCGGCCAGTCGGTGAAGACCGACAAGGTCGGTTGGTACCTCCGCAAGAACGAGAGCCTCGCGATCGGTGAGGACGGCTCGTATTACGTGCTGACCGTTCCGGGTGGCCTACGTGAGCGTCTCTCCGGGGTGAAGCTGAAGCCGACACCGCCGCCTCTGATTGTCGGCAAGGGGGGGCGCGATGGCGAATCCGGTGATCTGGCGGACTTCCTCAAGTGGCGGCTTGAGGCCGGCTAGCTCTCGAGGCCGCTGGCAGCGCGAGCACGTAGGAGCACACTCCTACGCAGAAGACCCGGTGTGGGTTCAAGTGTTCTTACGCAGGTCGTTACGCGGCTGTGACAAAAGTGTGATTAGTGCGGCTGCAATAAGAATGTGCCTGGGAAACCCAAGGCCCGAGCGTCGTTAACGCGTACGTCCTGATGCCAGTCGTGAGAAAACACTCGCCATGGCCGGGACCTACATGTCCTCGGTGGCCGACTCTGACTTCTTCACTTTCACGAACTTCATGTAGGCCTTTACGACGTCCGCGGGCTCACCGCGCATCATCAGTTTGCCGCGGTCCAGCCAGATCGCCTCGTTGCACATCTCCTGGATGCTGCCCAGCCCGTGGCTAACCAGGAACATGGCTCGCGCGCTCTCACGCAGCTCAGCCATCTTGGCGTTCGCCTTCTCCCGGAAGTGAGCGTCGCCGGTGGACAGGGCCTCGTCGATCATTAAGATGTCGGGCTTCATGTGGACGGCAACTGAGAACCCCACCCGAGCGTTCATGCCTGAGGAGTAGGTCTGCATGGGCATATCGATGAAGTCGCCAAGCTCGGTCCACTCTGCAACCTCGACGGCGCGTTCCTCGACTTCACTGCGGGACAAGCCGGCGGCCAGCCCGCCCAGGATGATGTTCTCCCGCCCCGTCAAGTTGTGGTTGAACCCGACCCCGAGCGCCAGCAGCGTGCTGGCGCGTCCCCAGACCTCGATAGAACCGCTGGTGGGCGGCAGGATGCCAGCCATTGCCCGCATCAAAGTGGACTTGCCGGCGCCATTGGAGCCGATGATGCCCATGGCAGTCCCATTACTCACATCAAAAGAGACGTCCTTGAGCGCCTCGATTTCCTTGACCGCACGCTGCCCGCGGCCGAAGCGGACCAGCGCCTGCTTTAAGGTCGGCTTGCGCTCGAAGGTGGTGCGATAGGTAATGGATAGGTCATTGACCTTCACTGCCAGCGGGACGGCGCCGTTAGACAAGACGGACAGCAAACTCACGCTCCCTCGAGATGAAGTACAGGAAGCCGATCACTGCGGCCGCGAGCGCCCAGACTGCCGCGGATATCCACATGTACGTGGGCGGGAACGCCTCGTTCTGCAACAGCTCGGTGTAGCCGCCGATCATTGAATACATCGGGTTGAGCTGGATGAGCGTCAGGAGCGGCCCCGAGAGCCGCCCGGCAATGTGTTCTGGCGCCCACAAGATCGGGGACAAATACAGCCAGATCCGCACGAAAAACGGCAGGAAGCTTGAGGTGTCGCGGAAGTAGACCTGGAGCGCACCAAAGAAAGCCGCCAACCCCATGCCGAAAACGACCATGGTCCCAAGAAAGTACAGAGAAAGCAGCATTTTCGGCGACCACACATCCGTCAGAAAGATCGCGTGGAAGACGAAGTACACCGGCACGGTCGGCAGGAACCGGAAGAACGCGGTACGCACGGCCGACAACGGAATCAGCAGCCGAGGGAAGGGTGTATTCAGCAGCAGCTTGCCGGAGCTGGTCACCGAGGTTGCACCGCTGGTGACCGAGGTGCCCACCAGCTGGAACGCGAACAACCCCAATGTCAGGTGGGCGAAGAAGGTCGGATCGTTATCACGGCGGATGATGGTGACGAGGATGTAATACACGCCGGCCAACAGCAGCGGGTTGAGTATCAGCCACGCCTGGCCGAAGAACGTGGAGGTGTTCGCCCCCCGCATCGTGGCCCTGCTCATCTCAACCGCGAAGGCACGCCGATGCCACAGCTCACGGAAGTAAGGAATCAATGGGGGCAAGCCGGCCCGATGGGGACCGTAGTGGTGATAGACGGGCTCAAATTCCGCATCACGTGCACGGTTGGTCGCCATCATCGCGGCACGGCCTTCTTGATGCCCATGGCGTCGGATCTCTCGTACTTTCACCTAAGTCTTCTTTTCGGTCTCACGCATGTCTGGGCACGCTGACGACGACCACGGATGCATAGTCTGCCACGCGCGGGCGCAGCCAACAGGCACAGCCAAACTGAGATGAAGCGCGGCTGCCGCCGGGTCAGCACGGGTCCGCGACAACACCCAACAGCGATTTCGGAGAATGTGTGTGCTGCTGTCGATTCCGGGGGCGGCCGCGCGTGGAGGGGTGTTGGACCTCACCTCACAACACAAGGAGCAGCACCATGAAGTATGTCTTGATGTACACGAACCGTCCGGATCTTGACGCCGCCGTACCTGAGGAGCGGCGAGCAGAGGTCTATAAGGCTATCTACAGCTGGTTCGACAAGCACGGCCATGTCATGGCCGACGGCGGCGCCGAACTGCAGGGTCCAGAGACAGCGACGACTGTCAAATACGGGCCGAATGGTGGCGAACCGGTGGTCGTGGATGGCCCGTACTCTGAGGCGAAGGAGAACGTCGGCGGATTCAGCATCATCGACGTTCCTGACCTGGATGCGGCGATCGCCGTTGTCAAGGAGTGGCCGTCGCTGCAGTATCCGGGCGTCGCGGTGGAGATCCGGCCGATCGTGGATCACAGCGGCGGTATGTGAACGCCGCGGTCGACTCCTCTCATGGGCAGTCCTCGGCGGAGGATGCAGCCCTGGCCCATATTGTCCGCCGGAGGCAGGACTGATTGTCGCCCAGCTCCAGCGCCGCCTCGGCAACTTTGACATTGCCGAGGAGGCAGTACAAGAAGCAATCGTCATCGCGCTGCGGACCTGGCGCCGTGACGGAGTACCGGCCAACCCTGGCGGCTGGCTGTCTCTGGCGGCTCGGCGCCGAGCAATCGACCTGCTGCGGAAGCGCTCCCGCGAGGTGCCTCTGGCTGATGGGTGGGACGCTGATCCCGAGGCAGCGCCGCCGTCTGTGCATCGTACGGGCGACGAGCGGCTGCCAATGCTATTCGGTTGCTGCCATCCAGCGTTAAGTGTCGAGGCACGTCTGGCCCTGACGCTACGGGCCGTGGTCGGCATGACAACACAGCAGATCGCGAGTGCGTTCTTAGTGCCCGAGGCGACGATGGCGCAACGCCTGGTACGCGCCAAGCGGAAGATCACCAGCGCCGCCATTCCCTTCACCATCCCGGCGGCAGCCGATCTTGCACCACGGTTGGATGATGTGCTGACGGTGATCTATCTGAGCTACAACGCCGGCTATCTGGAGCCTTCAGCATCCGGCCGCGAGTTGAGCGATGATGCCATCTGGCTGGGGGAGCTGATGGCCCGAGCCCTGCCGGATCAGGCAGAGGCCTGGGGACTGCTGGCGCTGCTGACGTTTCTGTCCTCGCGTACCCAGTCACGATTCGATAATCAAGGTCGGCTGGTGCTGCTGGAAGATCAAGATCGGACTCGCTGGGATGGCGTGGCGATCAGTCGCGCCGACGGATATCTGGCGACCGCAGCGGCGCTCGGTCACCCGGGCCGGTTTCAGTTGCAGGCGGCGATTGCCGGCTGCCATGGCAATGCCACATCATGGGCCGAGACGGATTGGCTACAGATATTGACCCTTTACGACCTGTTGCTGCGTTTCGACTCTTCACCGGTGATCCGGCTCAACCACGCCATCGCGCTCAGCCATCTCCGCGGGCCAGAAGCCGCGCTCGCTGAAGTTGATCAAGTTGCCGATCGGCTGAGCGGCTACCACCTCTTGCATGCCACCCGTGCGCAGCTGCTAACCGCGCTGGGTGATCATGCGGCGGCGCGAGCTGCCAACGAGCGGGCCCTGGCCCTCACCCACAATCCGGCCGAACAACAACTGCTGCGAGAACGGCTCGCCTCGGATCTGCTGAACTGATAGTGCTGGCGCGCGGATTCGCTGAAAACTTCACTCCAGCCCAGCCTGCGATGCTCAACTTGGCGTAACGCCGTGAATAAGTTGCAGCTGGAGTCAAGTTTTCAGTGCGCTGGAAAGTAGTTGAGCAATGAAAGCCTAGTTGCCCGCCGCCCTATAGCGCTCGATTACATCGGCTGGAATGCGCCCGCGGGCACTGACCTCAATGTCGTTGGCTCGAGCCCACTTCCGGACGACCTGGGTGTCTGTCTGGGTGGATGACGTCGGCTTGCGTCCGCGATTGCCGCCTACTTTGCGACCATGTTCAATGAAGACGCTGAGGCTGTTGCGGAGCCGATTGGCGTTGCGCTCCGAGAGATCTATTTCCCACTCGACCCCGTCCAAAGCGAAACGGACAGTCTCAGCCGCGTCCGAGCCGTCGATGTCGTCTTGCAGAGTGGTCAAAACCTTGGTCGCCATGGTGTCCTGCTTCCCGAATGTGCTGGATGAGGAGATTACAGCTCGTATACCCAGGAATTTGCAAAATACGTCGATATATAAACGCCATGCGGGAGCCAGTGCACGTTAACGGGATCGGGTTCTTTGCGATGCGCTCGCCTGAGTGACTTCCCGGCGTTCGATATTGCCTCTCACCCGCGATCTCTGGTCCGTTATGCCTGGAGTGGTAGCACCCGCCCACTCAGGAGTTAAGACCGACAGCTGAAGCTCATCTGCGCCAGGTGGCAGACATGCTCGACTTGATCGTCGAATCGGTCAGCACTGCCCCGGAGATCACGAACGCTGATCGGCCCACCAGGCCACCAGCTCCTCGCGCGCTCGTTCTTCGCCGAGCGGCCCCTCCTCCAGCCGCCGCTCGAGAAGAAACGCGTACGCCCGGCCGACGTCGGGGCCCTCTCGAATGCCAAGGATCTCCATGATCTGAGTGCCGTTCAGATCGGGCCGGATCGCCTTCAATTCCTCCTGCGCGGCCAGCTCGATGATCCGCCGCTCCAAGTCGTCGTACGCCGCCCGCAATCGTTCCGCTTTGACCGCGTCTCGAGTAGTGCAGTCCGCTCTGGTCAAGACGTGCAGCCTGGCCAGCTGGTCGCCGGCATCTCGGACATAGCGACGAACCGCCGAGTCAGTCCACACCCCATCGCGACCTTCGCCGCCGCTGTAGCCGTGGAAGCGCAAATGCAACGCCACCAGGTCAGAAACTGCCTTGATCTCATCGCCACTGAAGCGCAGCGCGGCCATCCGCTTCCGGACGAGCGTGGCACCGACCACGTCGTGGTGGTGAAAAGACACCTTCCCGCCTGGCTCGAACCGTCTGGTCGCCGGCTTACCTATGTCATGCAACAGGGCCGCCAGCCGGATGATCAGATCGGGCCGCTGCGGCAGTCGGTCCTCCAGGTCAATCGCCTGATCCAGCACCGTGAGGCTGTGCTGATAGACATCCTTGTGGCGGTGATGTTCATCCCGCTCCAGCTGCAGCGCCGGCAGCTCAGGCAGCACCTTCGTCGCCAGTCCGGTCGACACCAGCATGTCGATGCCAGGCCGCGGCCGATCGGTCAGCAGCAACTTGCACAGCTCATCGCGAATCCGCTCGGCAGAGATGATCGAGATGCGGTCGGCCATGCCTCGCATTGCCGCGACCACCTCGGCCGCCGGTCGAAACCCCAGCTGAGCAACAAAGCGTGCGGCTCGCATCATCCTCAGCGGATCATCGCTAAAGGAGCTCTCTGGCGTCGCGGGAGTTCGGATCATCCGTCGTGCCAGATCGCTCAATCCTCCGTAGGGATCGACGAATCTCTTATCCGGGATCGACACCGCCATGGCATTGATGGTGAAATCGCGCCGATGGAGGTCACCTTCCAGCGTGTCGCCGAATGCCACCTCCGGTTTCCGGCTGTGCCCGGCGTAGACGTCGGACCGATAGGTCGTTACCTCGATGATCCAGCTGGCGTCGCCGGCGTCGACCTTGCAGCCGATGGTGCCGAACTCCTTGCCGATGGTCCAGACCGCCGGGGAGAACTTCCGCAGAAGCTTTTCGACAGCGTCGGGACGCGCCGAGGTTGCAAAATCCAGATCGTGTCCGAGCTTGCCAAGCAGCGCATCGCGTACGCTGCCCCCGACCAGATAGAGCTCATGTCCGGCATTGATGAACAACTCGCCCAACCGGTCAGCGACTGGCGCGATTCTGAGCAGCTCGGCCACTGCCGCGGCCTGCACTGAGCTCAGCTGGAAAGTAGACACGCTGAGCGATTCTAACGTCGCGGGCTTACCTCCCCTTCCTGAAGTTGGTCCTCCACTCGTCGTGAGCGCGATACCGACGCTTACGCCTCCTCGTTCGGGCGTTCGCGCATCGCGCTTGAAAATCCGCCGACTTCGTCCTCCCTCACCGAAAAGCGTGCCTGCTCGCTCCTCCTCAGCACGACGGAGCGTGATACCGACGCCTACGCCCGTGAGTCGAATTAAGATGACTAGGTGAGGAGGTGGTGCGCGGTGCGTGCGGGCCGCGTACTGCTAACGGTCGCGGTCTCGGGGCTCTGTTCACTATTGGGCTCACTATTGGGCTCACTGTTGGGCTTGGTGCTGATGCCGGCGCCGGCTGCGGCAACCGAACCAGTCGCCTCAGTCGCCATCACCCTGACGTCGATGCAGCCCGAGCTGCCCACCCGAGATGGCGAGATCACCGTCACCGGCCGGGTCACAAACATCACCAAAGGGCGGCTCCACCGGTTGGAGGCCCTCTTCTGGAGGAACCAAGCCCCGATCCTCGGTCGGGAGGGCTTAGAGCAGGCGCTGGAATCGGAATCCATCGACCCCCTCGGCGCCCGCCAGACTGGCGCCTTCCAGGATCTGTTCACAGCCGCCAAGCCCTACCTCGAGCCGAATGCCTCAGTCGATTTCATGCTGCGCGCCAAGGTCTCCGACTTGGAACTGTCCCCGACCGATGGCGTTTATCTGATGGGCGTCCACGTCTTGGAGCGGGGCCATAACGTCGCCGTCGGTCGCGCCCGGACGCTGGTGCCGGTGCTCGCGGCTAAGCCGAGCAATTCCTTGACGATGACTTCGCTCGTTGTCCTCAACTCGCGCCCTTCATTGGTGCGAACAGGGGTGCTATCCGATGATCACCTGGCAGCTGAGGTAGGCCAAAACGGCCGGCTGACGGCCCTGCTCAAGGCTGCCGAAACACTCACCACGAGCTTCGCGGTTGACCCTGCGCTGATCCGGGAACTCCAAACCATGGCGAGGGGCTATCAGGTGCTTGACTCCGAGGGCCCGACATCGGCCGGCACCGGGCAGACCGATGCCGCCAGGTGGCTTGAGACCTTCGAGAGACTTAAGTCGTCCCACGACGGATTTCAACTGCTTTACGGTTCACCTGACATTGCTGCTTTGGTGCACAACGGCCAAGAGAACGTGCTCGGCGACGCGGCAAATGCCAACAAGCTGGTGGAAGCCACCAGATCACTGCCACTTCTCGTGCTTCCAGCTGCGGGCACCGCTGATGCGGACACGGCCAAGGCCGCCACAGCTCTGCAACCCAATGCCATACTGCTCGCTGACAACTCGGCTAGAGGTCCAGCGCCGCTGCTCGCCGGACCCAATCAGGTGCCAATCGTTAGATACGCAAAGGCCGCTGAGGACGGCGGGCCTGGTCCGGATCCACGCGACACCGCAGTCCAAACTCGACAGCGGATACTTACCGAAACGTGGATCGAGGCAATGGCAGCGCGAGACAATCTGGCCCGGGGACACGTTCGGCTGATCAGCACGGCGTCGCAGGCTGCAGACGGTGCGCCAGAGCTTAGGGCGCCTTGGCTGAAAACGCTCACGCTGAGCGAGCTACTCAGCTCCACGCCGACGGCTTGGTCGATGAAATTTCAATACAGCGCGGCCGCACAGGATGCCCAGCTCACCAAGGGCCAGCTCACCAGCCTCAGAAAGTTGGAGTGGAGCTACGACACGTACGCCGACCTGCTGGTCGATACGACGAACGCGCGGGCCGAGGGCAGTGCCGCAGTCGCGCTAGCCGCCAGCGCCAAGTGGCGCAACAATGATGAAGCTCGCAGAGCGTTCGTCGGTCCCCAGCAGGCAGCACTCGACGAGATCTTGCTGGACAAGATCCAGATTCGCAGCAGCGCTCGGGTCCAGACCGTGGCACGTGAAGGTGTCGAGTTCCCGATCACAATCAGGAATACGCTGGAAGCCGATGGATCAGGCCCAAATGCTGGGGCTGTCAAGGTCAGCCTGGTGTTCACCTCCGAGAACCGCCAGCGACTCACCATCAAGACGATCAAGCCTCCGGAGATCGGAGCGCAGAACAGCTTCACCGGCAACGCCGAGGTGACGGCCAAGGCCAACGGCGTGGTACCGGTGACGGCGCAATTGATGACCGAATCTGGGCGGCCGATCGGGCGGCCAATCGATATCGAGGTGCAGGTGACCCAGAACGGCACTACCGGCTGGGCGATCGCTATTGCCGCCGGCATTGTTCTGGTAGGCAGCACATTCCTGCGTATTCGCCAGGTGGCTAGGGAACGAGCCACGGCAGCCAGTGATAAGGCGGCCGAGCCGTCGTCAGGAAGCGACGGCCCAGCTCCGGATCAGCTTCCAGCGCTGAGCTCGGTGCCGGCAGACAGACTCGATGTCTGACACCTCGACGCCGAAGGCGAGCCCGCCCGGTCCGGGCGCGGGGGGGCGCGGGGTGGTCGTCCCCCCCGGGATCAGCAGAGACAGTGACGGGCCATCGACGGAGGAACGCCGCCACACCCGGCGATTGGTTTCGGCGAGCGCGTTGATGGCTGGTGGGACCGCAACCTCTCGAGTGCTTGGCTACTTCCGACTCCTGTTGCTGGTGTACCTGTTTGGCAACGGCACCCGGCAGGCGGAAATGTTCACCATCGCCACGACCGTGCCGAACAGCATGTACTTCTTGCTCGCCGGCGGAGTGCTGAACACCGTTCTGGTGCCCCAGATCGTGCGCGCTATTCGAGGTGACGCCGACCGCGGTGAGGCATACACGAACCGGATCATGACTGCCGGACTGATCGCGCTCGGATTGATCACCCTGCTATTGACGCTCGCTGTGCCGGCGATCGTGTCGATCTATTCGGCTGCCGGCTGGAAATCCCCACAACTCTCCGCGCAATACCAGTCGATGATCATGCTCGCCTACTACTGCATGCCGCAGGTCTTCTTCTACGGCGTGCACGTCATGGCCGGGCAGGTGCTGAACGCGCGGGACAGGTTCGGGCCGATGATGTGGGCTCCGATCGCCAACAACGTGGTGTCGATCGTGGTGCTGCTGCTGTACTTGATCGTCTTCGAACGCACCAGCACCGGCGCTGCGTTCACCACAGGTCAGGAGCTGCTGTTGGGCCTGGGTTCCACGCTCGGCATCGCCGCGCAGGCCGCCGTCCTGATCCCGTTCCTGCGGGCCAGCGGCTATCACTTTCGGCCGCGATTCGACTTCAAGAACACTGGGCTGGGCAAGACCTTCCGGCTAGCCAAGTGGACTTTGGGCTTCGTCCTGGTGACACAGGCCGCATTCGCGGTGGTGACCAAGCTCGCTAGCGGCGCCACGGTTGGCGGCAATGGCGCCGGGCTCACCGCATACTCCAATGCGTACGCGGTGTGGATCTTGCCCCATTCATTGATCACGGTCTCCTTGGCCACTGCCATGCTGCCCGCTGCCTCGCGCCTCGCCGCCGCCGGCAACCGGCCGGGCGTGGCTGCGGAAACCATGCGGGCAATCCGGCTGGCGATGACCGCACTGCTGCCGGCCTCGGTTACCTTCGTGGTCTTGGGCCTGCCAGTGGCGCATCTCGTCTTCGGTTTCGGCCAGGGCGCCAAGGACGCCTCGTACGTCGGCGGGGCACTGATGGCTCTGGCGATCGGGCTAGTGCCATTCACGGTGCAATACATCTGCTTACGCTCTTTCTACGCGCTCGAGGACACGCGCACGACTTTCTTCCTGCAGTGTTTGATCGCCGGCACCAATGTCGTCCTCGGCGTGGCCGCGGTTTTGCTGCTCGATGATCCAGCACTGGTGGCGACTGGACTGGCTTTCTCCTATTCGGCGGCGTACCTGATCGGCCTGCCGATCTCTTTCGCAACGCTGCGGCGAAAGCTTCCCGATCTTGATGCCGAAGTGCTGGTGCGGCATTGCGTACGGTTGTTGCTGGCTGTGACTCCCGCAGCAATCGCAGCATGGCTGATCTCCTGGTCGTTCACGAGTCAGTTTGGTTCGCAGCTGGCGCTAGCCCTCGGTTTGGTGCTTTCCGGTGTGGTGGCAGTCGGGTTGTTCCTGGTGACAGCCAGATTGATGCGGATCCACGAGGTGAGCGAGATCGTGGCGACGCTGCTGCGGCGAGGTGGTGATTCCAACCCCGAGACATTGGAGACGCGCGAGGAGGCGGCGATCGAAGCAAGCGGTGATCGATTTGCCGAATTCGGCGCGTCCGGCGATTCCCCCACAGTGATCCGGCCGCCGTCTCCTAACATCGAAGGAGCTGGTGAGGAGAGCGCAAAAGCCATGGTTCAGGCGACAGCCGCCCAGGGCGTCGGCGAGGGCGGGGAAGAGTTGCGGCCTGCGACCCTTCCCGCAGGGACGGTATTGGCCTCCCGCTATCGCCTCGAGGAGTTGATCGGGGAATCCCAGCCGACCGTTACCTGGCGAGCCTTCGATCAAGTGCTTTCCCGATCGGTGCTGGTGCACCTGCTGGCCCCGGGTGACCCAGGCGCGGATGAACTGCTGACGGCGGCCCGCAAAGCGTCGGTGGCTACGGATTCTCGGTTCCTGCGGGTGCTCGATGCGGTACATAGCATCGATCCAGCGGTGGGTTCCTACATCGTTTGTGAGTATGCGACCGGGCAATCGCTCGAAATGATCTTGAGCCACGGCCCACTCTCCGGCCTTGAGGCAGCCTGGATCACTCGCGAAGTCGCGGACGCGCTCGCCGGCGTGCACGGTCTGGGTCTCTACCACCGCCGGATCAGCCCGGAAACGGTGATCATTACTCCGTCGGGAAACGTCAAGATCGTGGGCTTGCTGATCGAGGCAGCCCTCCGGCCGAGCGCGGCCGATGCGGTGCCCGGCGCAAACACCCCGGAGCTGGTAGACGTCACCGACCTAGGTCGACTGCTCTATGCCTCGCTGGTGTGCCGCTGGCCGGGCGGCCGGGCGTTCGGGCTGCCCAGTGCACCGACAATGGGGCGGCGCTGGATGACGCCACGGCAGGTGCGTGCCGGAGTCCCACCTGTGCTGGACAACGTATGCGATCAGATTCTCGGCGATCCGCCCCGACATCATGCGCTCGCCATCACCGACGCGGGAGGGATCGTGACCGCGTTGACCAAGGTCCTAGGCAGCGCTGATGCCGGGCCCGATCTGGAGCGACGGCTCCGTCAACCTATCCCGAGCGTGGGAGGCGGCTTCAAAGCTGAGACCACGGCAAACGTTCAGCCCGTCTCCTCGCTGCTTGACCAAACGACAATTCGACAGGAAGCCATGCCGACCCGGACGATTCCGGCGGCCAGCGCCCCACCCACCACTCACCACACACGCGTCTCAGTTGGCAGGCGGTCAGGACCGGCACCGACTAGCGGGCCTTCGTCCGGACCGGCACCGACCAGCCGGCCCCCGCGAACCAGCCCCCCGGCGCCAGCCCCTGCCACTCAGCAGCGTCAGCGGCGCTGGATCGGCTTGCTCCTCGTGCTTGCGGTGCTGCTGATTGCTGCCGGAATCATCTCCGCGACCATTTTGGACCGGCGGCTATCCGGCGCAACTGAACCGAACGCGTCGAGTGTTCAACCTGGCACGTCCGAGCTCTCGCCGGCGCAGCTCAAAAAGCTCACCATCACCCAAGCGCGGGATTTTGATCCCCAAGGCGAGGACAAAACGGAGAATCCTGACGAGGTCAGTCTTGCCTACGATGGTGACCCGGCGACACGCTGGCGTACCGTGCAATACTTCGGCAACCCCAAGCTGGGCAATCTGAAGCGCGGCGTTGGGCTTGTCCTCGACCTTGGGGCTCCACAACCGGTGCGCTTGGTCCAACTCAGGTTGAGTGGCACCGGCACGGCAGTCGAATTCCGAGTCCCGCTGGCGGATCCGTCGCAGACCACCAGCCCACCAATGAGCTCCGACAACCGCTGGCGCACGGTGACCGCGGAGCCGAAGGCCGTCGAATCGGCGACGCTGACCGCAGAGCAAGCTGTGACCACCCGATATGTATTGGTGTACCTGACCTCGTTGCCGAAGGAGGGGAACGGCTACCGCGGCGGCATTTACGAGGTTGAGGTGCTCCAGTGATCGAGGGCCAGATGCCAGAGAACCCTTGATCGATCGCGCAGCACCGGCATCATCACCAAGGACCCCCTGGAGATCAAGGAGCGGCGCTAGATGGCGCACCCGCTCGAGCTCTCGTACAACTGGCGAACCCCGGCGTTCTTTGCAAGCATCGCTGCCGCGATCTGCGTGGGGGTATTGGCCCGCGGGCGGGTGACCGGCTGGGTCTCGGCCCTAGTGGTCGTGGTGGCGCTCTGGGCCCTCATCATCGGGGTGATCTACTTGCGGACCCGGGCCTATCTGCTGATCGATGGGTCGCAGCTGACGGTTCGGCGTTTTCGAAAGTTTCACACCGTTCAGGCTGCGGACCTGATGGCAGTTACGGAGTTCGCTACCCCCAACGGGCCCAGCTACCGGCTCACCGTACGAGCGCCGGACGGGGAAACTAGGCGGATCGTCGCCCCGGTCGCGCTGCTGCGCAGCGGGCATTCGGCCCTCTTCACATGGATACTGGCGAGAGCACCCCAGGCGAGGCTTGACATGAGCTCTCTGAAGACCGTGGCAAAGCTGAAGACCCGAGGACTGATCTCATGAGCGCGGTACACCATCGGCCGACCCCCAGCAGTCCTGCCGCGTTGAGGTTCCTCTTCGGAATAGCTGACGGGCCAGGGCCGTTTCGCGGATAGGGTTGCAGCCCAAACGCACCAGTGACGAAAGGCACTATGAGCAGCGAATCCGTACGGGACATCATCATCGTCGGCAGCGGACCGGCCGGCTACACGGCTGCCATCTACGCCGCCCGGGCTGATCTCAAACCGCTCGTGTTCGAGAGCGAGATCGACGCGGGTGGCGCCTTGATGACCACTACCGAGGTGGAGAACTTCCCCGGCTTCCGGGACGCCATCATGGGCCCCGAGCTAATGGACCACATGCGTGTCCAGGCCCAGCGATTTGGTGCCGAGATAGTCACTGAAGATGTCGTCGAGATGGATCTGACCGGCGATATCAAGATCGTCAAGGACGGCTACGGGAACACCTTCGAGACGCGTACTGTGATCTTGGCCATGGGTTCCGGTTACCGCAAGCTCGGTCTTGAAGGAGAGGATCGACTGTCTGGGCACGGTGTGTCGTGGTGTGCCACCTGTGACGGATTTTTCTTTCGTGACAGGGACATCGCCGTGGTCGGCGGTGGCGACTCGGCTGTTGAGGAGGCGACCTTTTTGACGCGATTCGCCAAGTCCGTGACCATCGTGCACCGCCGTGATGAGCTGCGGGCCAGCAAGATCATGGCGGCCCGAGCGCTCAAGAATCCCAAGATCAAGTTCGCCTGGAACTCTGTGGTCACCGAGATTCATGGCGACAAGACACTGACTGGGATCACCTTGAAAGACACGATCTCTGGTGAGGAGCGTGAGCTGCCGGTGTCCGGCCTGTTCATCGCCATTGGCCATGATCCGCGGTCCGAGCTGGTGAAAGGCCAGGTGCATCTGGACGCCGACGGCTATGTGATCACCGACGGCAGGTCCACCAAAACCAATCTGCCCGGCGTGTTCGCCTCTGGGGATCTGGTCGACCACACATACCGGCAAGCGGTTACAGCCGCCGGCACCGGCTGCGCGGCCGCGCTTGACGCAGAGCGGTACCTGACGGCACTTCATCACGGAGACCATTCGACCGTCGCCGCGGACGAAGCGCTGCTTACCGGTGCCGCCAGCTGAATGAACTCCTGGAGGATATCCGCGAGCAAGTGCTGGCAACTGGGCAGTGTGATTCGCCAGTACTTTGCGAGCTGACGCCGCCGCGCGCAACCCGGCACACGACTAAGTGTCAGATGACACCGAGACACTGAAGGGGCACAGAGAGAGGAGATTCGATGGGTGCAGTAGCCGAAGTGACCGACGCCACGTTCACTGATGTCGTCCTGAAGTCCGAGAAGCCAGTTGTGGTGGATTTCTGGGCGGATTGGTGTGGGCCGTGCAAGCAGGTCTCGCCGATCATTGAGGAGCTCGCGACTGCGCACGGTGACAAAGTGCGTTTCGTCAAGATGGACACCAACACAAACCCGGTGACCCCAGCCAACAACTACGTGCTCGGCTTGCCAACGATCCAGGTTTATGTCGCCGGCGAGCTGGTGAAAGCATTCAAGGGCGCGAAGACCAAGTCGGTGCTGCTCGGGGCCATCGAGGAATATCTGTAACGCGCTGCTCGCGCAAATGAAAGGCTGCTGCGATGCTGCTTGTTGCTGAGCAGTTGACGCTGCCGAGCAGTTACGGGTCCCCCAACCGACTCCTCGACTGGACATCGGTCGAGGAGCGGTTGGTCGAGTCCTTGCATTACTGGCTCGCTACAGTCCGCCGCAACGGCACTCCGCACGTAGTGCCCGTGGACGGCATGTGGCTCGACGGCAGCTGTTACTTCGGCGGTGATCCAGCGACCGTACACATGCAGAACCTGCGCCGCGATGGCCGGGCCACGCTGCACCTGGAAGATGGCGAATCAGCAGTCATCGTCGAAGGCGACGCAGAGTGGGTAACGCCGTCGGAGGCGGCGGCGCAGCAGCTCGCCGCCGCAGCCAAGGCGAAGTACGGCTACCCGCAGTCGGCTGCCTCCTACCAGGAAGGGGTGTGGCGGCTGCAGCCGGTCAAGGTTCTGGCCTGGACCACGCTGTACGTCGACGCGACACGATTCCGCTTCGAGGCATCCGATTGATGAGTCGATCCAGCCCGAGCTAGTGTCATGGAACCTAAGTTCCTTTGCGCTTGGCGTCGTTCAGGTGCGTGCATCGCAAGGCCGACGAGGGAGGGATACCGGGTCGTATGTCGACCGAGGAGAACGCAGCGAGGTGCGTGCCTGGGCTGCGCGAAGCGTAAAGAGACTTAGGTTCCACGGCACTAGGCGGCCACTCGGTGTCCGAGGCTGCCGACGAACCTGGAGATGGCGTCCTCCGCGGTAGGTACCTGGCCGAAGACCTCACGCTGGCGAGTCGGATCGGCGACGTAATGGCCGGTCTGGAACCAGCGCATCATCGCCTCTAAGTCCTTGGCCATCGGACTGAACGGTCCTACCACCGCTGCAGCAGCGCTGATCAGGCCCGCAGGGATAGTTCGCACCCGGATCTGCTGCCCAAGCAGTCGCCCCGAGATCTGGGCGATCTCCTGCATGCTCACCGGCCGATCCCAGCCAATATCGATGCGCTGACCGTCCACACCTGGCGCATCGACCGCGTCGGCCAGGTAACCGGCCACGTCAGAGGTGAGCACATAGGTAAGCGGGATCGCCGGCGAGCCGATCCACATGAGCCGCCGCTTGGCGAACGGGTCACCGCCCATCCTGGTGATCTGATCGAGGAACGCGCCTGGCCGTAGCGACACGAACGGGACACCCAGTTCCTCCAGCTTGTCCTCGGCGAGCTTCTTGTGCCAGAAGTGCGGGACCTGCGGCGTCTGGTCACAGGTCACAATGCTGGTCAACACGAACCTGCGGATGCCGGTCTGGCTCGCCGCGTCAGCGAGATTGGGGTTGCCCGTAATGTCGATCTCGGCTGTATCACCTTTGCTATGCCGGGTATAGCCAGCCGCAGTGCTGACCACGGCATCGGCGCCATCCATTGCGCGCAGCAGCGACGCGGGGTCCATCATGTCGCCTTGCACGATCTCGACCCCTGCCCGTATTAGTCGTGCCGCATCCGATTTAGGTCGCACCAACGCGCGCACTCGCTTGCCGCGGGAGAGCAATGCTGTGACCACCTGGCCGCCGAGCATTCCGGTACCACCAATAACAACTACAGGTCCGTCATTAGCCATCTTTGGCTCCTTCTCCGTCTCTTTCTGGCGCGGGTACCTACTCTGTGCAGTCCCAGCGTGAGATTCTCATTAGTGGCACATACTATACGTGCTATTAACTATCTCCAGCATGTACCGTAGTCACATGGACGACAGCGTGCAAGCGACCGCCGCCTTAGCGGCCGCCCAGCGCGGCGACGCTGCCGGACGACGCAGCGGTGTCGATGATTCGCATGCCGACGACGCCACCACCGGACTCTTCCAGCTCGCTTGCTTAGTGCAGGGCACTTATGCGCGCGTCTCCGAACGCCATGACCTGACCCCCGTCCAGGCAAGGCTGCTATGCATCCTGGCCGACGGTCCTAGGGGAATGGCCGAACTGGCCCGCTGTTTTGAGGTGGAGAAGGCCGCGCTGACAGGCCTGATAGACAGGGCCGAGCGCCGCGGCCTTGTAAAACGATCGCCAGTGCCGGGCGACCGGCGCGCACTCCGTGTGACGCCGACCGAGATCGGGCGCCGGGCTGCGACCGCTTTCCACGCCGAGGTGAAAGCCGAACTCAGCAAACTTCTCGCACCATTACCACCCCACGACCGCGAACACTTCCGCTACACGATGACCGAGATTCTTGAGCAGAGCCGAACGGGCTCTGGAGCCCTGGAGCGGCCACACTGCTAGCTGCGCCAGCGCTCGCAGTCGTCAGAAGAAATCCGGACAGAAGGGCGGCTGGGACCACGCAAATGCAGCTCCCGTCGCAGCCGCGGCGCCATTTGTCCGTTCGGTCACTAGACCGGCACGGACAAGCGCGGCGACTGGAGTTCCGCCGAGGTAGATCGCGCCGAGGTCCCGTACGTTCATGACCAGATCAGGCCTACCACGGCCCTTGGTCACCGACGCGCCATCGGGCCCACCCGCTAGCTGGAAGGTGCCGGTGTTTTGCCTGAGCAACGGGTCCTCAACCCGGATGGTCACCTCCAGATCGGTCAGGTATCGACGCGCTTCCAGAGCGCGCGGTACGTCAACCAGTCGCGCGTACGTCCCATCCTGTAGCTCGGCTTTTACCGAGTGAAGATCGCTGACCAGGTAGCGCACGGCCTCATCCAACGGGGCGCCCTGCCTGCTGAACGTACGCACCAGGTCAAGATCAAGAACGAACCGCCACAGTGCGCCGCGGGCTGCGCCGCTTGCGGCATCCAGTTCATCGATGATCACCTCGGCGCCCGACTCGTCCCAATTGTTCTTGACTCGAAAAGCCACGTAGCCGTCCGGTCGGCCGCGGCGATCGTAATGCAACGCGAATCGGTACGCCGAGACACCGCGCCGCGACGGTTCTGGATCATGCCACTTGACGTTCCACCAGTCGTCATTGCGATCCAACGCGCCCACCCGTTCCGGTAACAAGGACTGATGCAGACGCTTGATCACAGGAATCGCCTGGTCCAGTTCCACTTCACCGACCGAACCCGAACCAAGATCAACATCCGGACGGAAGGCAGTCGTTTTGGTCTTGCCTGACAGCCGCACCTGAGGACTGGCCTGCCCGTAACCAAAACGGCCGTAGATCGCAGACTCTGAAGCCCACAGCAAAGCCACCGGCTCCTCGCGCCGGCGGACGTCGTCCAGCTGGTGCTTCATCATCTCGGTGAGCAGGCCTTTGCGACGGTAGGACGGCTGCACTGTGACAACCGTGACCGCGGCAACGGGCACCGATCCTCCCGGAACCGTCAACGTCCTGCTGTAGGCGCCACAGGTGGAGATCCAGCGCTCGTCCACCTGAAAGCCGAAATTGCGCTCTGGCTCGAAGACTTTGTGCATTGGCTCCCAGCGCTCCGCGACGTAATCGTCGTGAAAGCCGCGCATGGCCGCAGCGAAGAACTCATCAGTTCCCTCTGGTGTGGCATACACCAGGTCGCGCTGGGCCAAATGCGGCGCAGTTGAGCGCCGGATCGTTGGACTTGCCATCACATCGGCGATCCCGCTTGCAACACCGACTCGCCCCGCAGCCGGGCGTCGACGGGCGTCGGCAGTTCAAGGGTCCGGGTTACCGTGCAGAGTCGATCATGGGACTTGCGAATCGCTTTTCCCAGCACGTCTTCGGCGGCATCCCCTCCCTCGCTGTCCGGGAACTCCACGTCGAAGTCGACCTGGATATCGGTGACATGGTTGCCGTGCGCGCTCTTGGTAGTGTGGCCGGAGCAGGTGACCTGGAAGCGAACGGGTTCGGATCGTTTGACCGTGATGGCGTCGACGTCCATTGCCGTGCACCCAGCGATGGCCACGAGCAGCAGCTCGACGGGGGTGAACTCACCAGTCCATTTCCTGCCGAACGACACGGTGCCGCCGCGGGAATTTGTAGCTTCGAGATGATGCTGGCTCAGCCGGGAGAGATTGACCGTGGGCATGCGCCAACTCTCCCAGACTTGTCAGAACGTGGCGCACTATGACGAGCTGTTCGCTCCGACGACTGCATGAGCTTGCAGGTGCAGCACCGTGATGGATGCGCCTTGCAATGCAAGCGACGAAGGAGTCGGACTGCCGCTTTCATCGTGAGCGCGATCGACCGGCTCGATCCGGAGTACGGCTTCACGGCCTTCGGCCCTATAGGCGGCGTCTTTGTGATTGGTGTGGGCATGCTGGCCCTCGGAGTGCCGCTGATGATCGCTTGCGCCGTACGGTTCAGGGCCTTTTTCCGGGGTGAGACGCCCAATGAGGACACGCCTATCCTGGTGCCGGACACGGGTGCGGAGCCTGCCGCCCTCCGCGAATAGGAGAGCGAGGCTTCGAGCTGCCTAGGACCCAGCTTCGCGATGTGTGTAGGTCGCAGGCTCGGGGGATTGCGGCTGCCGTACCAGATCGGTGAGGCGGTGCCAGGCAGCGCCGAGACCAGGGCGCCAGCGCACTGCGTTCTGCAAATCCATCCGCAACCGCGGAGTGATCGGGTGGGGGCGCACCACCTCGAAGCCGACCGCCTCCAGCCAGCCAATTGGCAACATGCACGAGGGACCGTCCTGGTAGGTGCCAACCGCCTCCAGCGCCCGAATGTCGCGACGCGCCACGAGTGCGGCGGCCGACTGCACCAGTTGCTTGCCGATTCCCTTGCCGCGCAGTTCGGGTGCCACGTGCGCTGACATCACAACCGCGGCGTCCGGACCGACCGGGGTTGTTGCGAAGGCACCCAGTCGCGGCACATACATCGCCGGAGCCAGAGTCAGGTGAGCGATCGGCTCGTCATCGGCAAACGCCATCACCCCGCAATAACCCCAGTGCCGGGTGACGATCTGAGCCCACTCGGCCTTCATCTCCTGCCGATCAACATGATCCGCCGGCGTTGCCAGGTCGCTGAGACTCGTCTCCCAGAAGGTGCACCGCGCGCATGATGAAGGCAACGTCGGCAGATCGGCGGCGGTCATTGGGCGCAGGCGGCGGGATCCCATGGGGGTTAGTTCCTAACGCGCGGCCTGGCCAGTCCGAACGCGAAGCCCAGTACGAGACCGAACAGCACGCCGGCGGCAAGCCAGAGCGACCACCGCACCGGGCGATTGGGCTTTGCCATGGATTTATCGTAGGCGGCTGCGCCATTGGCTGAAAATTAGGTGAATAGGGCACCCTAGTTCTGTGAGTGAGACTTCCCCACTTGAGCCTGACGAACCGGGACTGGAGCGGCTGCGGCGCCAAGACACCCGCCTCGATGACTACGTCGACCGGTACGCCGACCGCGCGCACGGCATGACAGCGTCAGCAATCCGAGCACTCTTCGCTGTGGCCAACCGACCCGAGGTCGTCTCACTCGCCGGAGGGATGCCCAACATCACCGATCTCCCATTGGATGTGGTCGGTTCCGTCCTCGACGACCTCGTGCTCACCGATGGGCGGCGGGCCATGCAGTACGGCTCAGGCCAGGGCGAGCCAGCCATTCGCGAAGCGATCTCTGAAGTGATGAAGCTGGAAAACATCTCCGCTCATCCAGACGATGTGATGGTCTCCGTCGGATCGCAGCAAGGCCTTGATCTTCTCACCCGAATCTTCTGCAATCCAGGCGATGTGGTGGTGTGCGAGGCACCCAGCTACGTCGGTGCACTCGGAGTCTTCCGCTCCTATCAATGCGAGGTCGTCCATGTCGCCATGGACGAACAAGGCCTCAATCCCAGCGCGCTCGCGGATGCGCTCAAGGCGTTGCGCCGCGCGGGGCGTACGGTCAAGTTCCTCTACACCATTCCGAACTACCACAACCCCGCGGGGATCACCCAGTCGCTCGATCGACGGCTGGAGCTCTTGCACCTCGCCGAGCAGGCAGACCTGCTGGTGGTCGAGGACAACCCGTACGGGCTCCTGGGCTTCGACGGCGATCCCATCCCGGCCCTCCGATCGCTGAACGAAGACCAGGTGATCTATCTCGGCTCGTTCTCCAAGACCTTTGCACCCGGCTTCCGGGTCGGCTGGGTGCTGGCGCCTCATGCGGTACGCGAAAAGCTGGTGCTCGCCCAGGAGGCCGCAACCCTGTGCCCGCCGGTCTTCTCGCAGTTTGCAGTCGCGGCTTACCTGGCCAATCACGACTGGCGCGGACAAATCAAGGTCTTCCGGGAGATGTACCGTGAACGGCGCGATGCGATGATCACGGGGCTGACCAGCCACATGCCGGCCGGCACCACTTGGACCCATCCAGAAGGTGGCTTCTTTCTGTGGCTGACTCTGCCGCCGGGAATCGATTCGCACGCCATGTTGCCGCGCGCGGTCACCGCTCGGGTCGCCTATGTGCCCGGCACCGCGTTCTATGCAGATGGTTTTGGCAGCCGGCATATGCGCTTGTCGTATTGTTTCCCAACGCCAGAGCGCATCATCGAAGGCACCCGCCGGCTCGGTGAGGTGCTGGAGTACGAGGCGCGGATGCTCGAGATCTTCGGTACTGCCGTTGAGCCTGAGAGTGGCCGCCTGGCATTCGGACCCCGTGAGGCACCAGGCCCGAACCAGACCTGATGATCATGGAGCTCACCAGAAATTGATCTTGATCGATGTTGATCATGATCTGATGATCATGAAAGAAGGAGTAGGGTGGCCGACAACGGATACCCGCAGACGGTGATCGTGCTCTCGGGAGGCCTGTCACATGAGCGTGACGTCTCGTTGCGCTCCGGGCGCCGGGTGACTCAGGCGCTGCGCTCTCGGGGAATCGAGGTCGTGGAGTCCGATGTTGACTCCAGCTTGCTGTCACGACTTGCAGAATTCACTGGCTCGGTCGTCTTTCCTGTTTTGCATGGCGAGGCTGGTGAAGACGGCGCACTCCGCGAGGTGTTCGACCTGCTTGGTGTGCCCTTCGTCGGCTCAGTTGGATCGGCGTGCCGGTTGGCATTCGACAAATCAGTCGCGACGACCGTCGTCGGTGCTGCGGGTATCCGCACGCCCACCCAGGTGGCGCTGCCATACGAGACATTCCGGGAGCTGGGCGCTCAAGTCCTGGTCAAGGCCCTTGGCGACCAGCTGGGCTTTCCAATGATGGTCAAGCCGTCCCGCTGCGGCTCCGCGCTGGGGTGTAGCAAGGTGACACGCGCCGGTGAGCTTCCGGCCGCCATGATCGGGGCGTACGCGTACGGCTCGGTCGCGGTGATCGAGGAGTTCGTTGCAGGAACCGAGGTGACGGTTGCCGTTGTGGACCGTGGGCGTGGCCCCATCGCTCTGCCTGCTGTGGAGATCCGACCGGAGTCTGGCGTGTACGACTACACCGCCCGTTACACCGCCGGCGCGACCAGGTTCTTGTGCCCGGCTGAGCTGGAGTCCGATGTGGCAAACCGATGCGCTGATGTGGCATTGCGGGTGCATGCGGCGCTCGGCCTTCGGGATCTATCGCGAACCGATCTCATCATCAGATCCGACGGGGAGCCGGTTTTCCTGGAAGTCAACGTGTCACCTGGAATGACCGAGACGTCGGCGGTTCCTCTGGCAATCGAGACCGCCGGCTGGAGCCTCGGAAAGATGTGCGCCGACCTGGTCCATGTGGCCGCGGCCCGCGGAGGCCGGGCCAATCCTCTGCGAGCGTCGGTAGGCGCACGCTCGTGATCGGAGGAGCGATGAGGGATGCGGCAAGCTTTTCGTCTCGTGAAGAGAGACGACGGCACCGGCTTCCCGGGGCGCCGCTCGAGCAGAGAACTATTACGGTCTCGCTGGCGGCGCATTGAGACGGTCGATATGACCCGTCTCAAGCAGGCCCTGCTCATCGCCCTCGGCCTCGGCCTGGCGGGGGCGATGGTGTGGCTCGGCTTCTGGCAGCTTGCGGTCTATGACGCCCAGGGAGCAGAGGCCGCGGAACGCCGTGCGTCAGCGCCGCCGGTTCAGCTTGGCTCAGTGGCCCGTGCCGCCGAGCCGGCCACGGACGGATATGGACGATCTGTGGCCTTTGAAGGTACTTACGATCCTGCGTTGCAGCTACTGGTCCCCACCGAGGACGGGCAGTTCCGGGTGCTGACGGGGCTGCGGCAGGCTGACGGCAGCGTGTTGCCAGTGGTACGCGGCGTCGTTTCTGATCCGAATGCGCCAGCGCCCCCGAGCGGCTTAGTGCAACAAGTCGGCGTGCTGCTTCCTACAGAAGAACATCTGCCCGGACCGGACTTACCGGCCGGCCAGATTGCCTCCGTCCGCTTGCCCGCCTTGGCGCAGCTGTGGCCTGGGCCGTTGATCGGTGGATATGTCAACCTGTCTGGTGCTGACGCCGCAAGCCAGGGGCTGGCGCCGGCTGTATTGAACCTGCCCGAAGCGCCTGGCCGGCTGCGTAATGGGGCCTACTCCATACAGTGGTGGCTGTTCGCCGCATTCACTCTATTCATGGCGTTCCGGATGGCTCGCGACATCGGGCTCCGTGACGCCGAGGTGGTTGAGATCACACCGGAGCGTCCCGTTGAGCCGACATAGGCTGCAGCCCATGCGCAATGCCTGGATCCGGTACCGGATCATGGCCTACGTCGTGGGCACCCTGCTGGTCGTTTTGGTGTGCGTCGGCCTGCCATTGAAGTATCTGGGTGGCAACCCCACCGTGGTGACCTGGACCGCGATCCCGCATGGCTACCTCTACATGATCCTGCTGATCACCGCCGTCGACCTGGGGATGAAGGCGAAGTGGAGCTGGAAGCGGCTGATTCTGATTGCGCTGGCTGGCACAGTGCCGTTCCTGTCGTTTGTCGCCGAGCGCTCAGCCACCAAGGACGTCAGAGCCAAGCTCGCTCAAGCTGAAGCTCCTGATCCGGCTCCGACGCCATCTTGAATGTCGCTTTGTCGATATTCTCCGCGTGAATCTGGTGTTGTTTCGATGAGTGCCACAATGCGCTCTAAGTCGTCAACCGTGGCGAACTCGATGACGATCTTGCCCTTGGTTCTGCCCAGCTCGACCCGGACCCGAGTGTCGAAATGATCGGAAAGCCGATCAGCCAGATCCTTGACCTTCGGTGCGACCAACTTTGCGTGCCGCTGTCGGCGCGCCGGCCGATGCGCAGGTTCTCCGACGGCCACGAGCTCCTCGACAGCTCGCACCGACAGCCCCTCCGCAACCACTCGATCAGCGAGTCGTTCCTGGCTGGCCGGATCTTCAATGGCCAGCAGAGCCCTGGCGTGTCCAGCGCTGATTACGCCAGCGGCAATGCGCCGTTGCACGGTCGGTGGCAGCCGGAGTAGCCGGATCGTGTTGGAGATCTGCGGGCGCGAGCGTTTGATCCGACCGGCGAGCTCCTCCTGGGTGCAGCCGAAGTCCTCGAGCATTTGCTGGTACGCGGCAGCCTCCTCGAGCGGGTTCAGGTTAGCGCGATGCAGGTTTTCCAGTAAGGCGTCGCGTAGCAGCTCATGATCCGCGGTTTCGCGGACGATCGCCGGGATCGTGTCGACACCGGCCTGCTCCGCGGCTCGCCAACGACGCTCCCCCATGACAAGTTCAAACCTCGAGCCGCCCAATGGCCGGACCACCACCGGCTGCAGCATGCCGACTTCGCGGATTGACTCCACGAGCTCGTTCATTGCGTCCTCATCGAAAACGGTTCTGGGCTGCCGAGGGTTGGGTGAGATCGAGTCAAGGGGCAGGTCGGTGAAATAGGAGCCGTCAGGGACCGGTGCCATCGGCACCGGCTCGGGCTGGCCGTTGGCTGGCGCTGCAGCTGGCTGGGGGTCCGTTCGCTGAAACAGCTCACCCAAACCCCGCCCCAGACCGCGGCGCTCAGTACGAATATTCATGTGCTCTCCTCCGCGCCCCGACGGGCGATCTCCTGTGCAGCTTCCAGATATGAAATGGAACCTGCCGAACTGGGCTGGTAGGTCAAAACGGTCTGGCCGTAGCTAGGCGCCTCTGAGACGCGCACCGAACGCGGGACAACGGTTGGGAGTGTCTCGGCTGGGAAGTGCTGCCGAACTTCATCGGCAACCTGGGCAGCGAGCTTGGTGCGTGCGTCGAACATGGTGAGCAGGACAATGCTCAGCCGGAGCTCATTGTTGAGTTCGCCCTTGACTAAATCGATCGTGCGCATCAGCTGCGTGACACCCTCGAGGGCGTAGTACTCGCACTGGATCGGAACCAGGATTTCATTCGCGGCCACCAGAGCGTTGAGTGTCAATAGACCCAGCGACGGGGGACAGTCGAGAAAGACATAGTCGGCGTGATGGTCCTGGAGGTAAGCGCGCAACGCTCGCTTGAGCCGGTTTTCCCGAGCGACGATGGAAACCAGCTCGATTTCGGCGCCAGCGAGGTCGATCGTGGCAGGCAGGACCTTAAGATTGCGCGCCTCGGGGGAGTCGATCACGTTATCAGAGAGCGCGGCACCAGCCATCAGCACCTCATACGTCCCGGGCGTGCCCGGTGGATGATCAACCCCGAGTGCGGTCGTGGCGTTTCCCTGGGGATCTAGGTCCACCACGAGCACCGAAAGCCCGCCCAGCGCCAGGGCGGCCGCCAGGTTGACGCTGGTTGTGGTCTTGCCGACACCACCCTTCTGGTTCGCGACGACGAAGATGCGGGGGAGTGGTGGCGCCGGCAATGAGCCGGTTGCCGGGCGCTCGGTGGTGGAAACGGCCCCCGGCGGGTCTTCTTCGACTGGAGGTGAGCCGAACTCGTCCTCATCGAAGCGGGCCCGCCGCGGACCTGGCGGTAGCTCGATCTTGGGCGAGGCTGTTGTGTTCAC
>JBKOZG010000077.1:0-7067 GCA_046725775.1 Actinomycetota bacterium
AGGATGCGTAAGCGCTGATCCCGAGCAACTCGTCAACGGTGGTGAAACGATAACCACGATCGCCCAGCCGATCGATGAGCGGGCCAATGGCCGCCACGGTTTGCGCCCGTGGACCGCCACGCGCCTCCCGGCCATCGTGGAAGATCAAGATAGTGCCCGGGCGGGCGACCCTGGCGGCCGACTCGGTCAGCTTGGCGGCTGCAGGCTGGATGATCTCCAAAGGATGGGCGAAGGTGCCCGACACCACCTGAAGTTTGTGATCATGCAAACTGCTCAGCACCCAGGGCAAGTGGCACAGCCAGGGCGGGCGGTAGAGCGCAGGCGTCAGGCCGGTGATCGAATAGAACACCTCCTGGGAGAGGCTGATCTCGATCTCCTGACGCGGCTGCTTGAGATAGCTGGTGAATGAGTGGCTGTAGCTGTGGTTGCCAAGCACGTGGCCGCTCTGTACCACCCGCCGAGTGCTGGACGGAAAGCGTTGCGCACAGCGCCCGACCTGAAAGAACGTCGCCTTGACGTTGTACTTATCCAGTGTGTCGAGCAGCCGTGAGGTGTAGGGCTCGTTTGGTCCGTCATCGAAGCTGAGGGCGACGACTTTCTCCGGGGTCTGCGCCGCGTACGGGAACGAGCCGAAGACCTGCGAGCGGGGCCGGAAGGCAGTGAAGTACACCGCCGCCCCGAGCGCGGAAACGCCAAGCGCCGTGGCCCGCGCCGCTGCTCTTAGTCGGCTCACGGACCATTCCAGAGAAGTGCCAGGGTGTCCACCGCTACGTCGCCGGCGCCCGTCGCGAAACCAAGCGAGGTAAGTCCGACGACCAAGATCCCCAGCACCACCCGCCGACTCACCCAAAGCAACGGGAAGGGGCGCCGGTGCTCTTGCCGGAACGCCGGGGCCATGCCGAAGGCCTGCCGCTGTGATAGCCGGTTGCACCAATACGCGAGCAGGTAGTACACGAAGAAAGTCACGAAGATGTTGTAAAGCAACCCGCGCTGCAATCGGCGCGCAGAGGTCGTCACGACGTTCTGTCGCTCCCAGCTCACATGACCCCGGCGCCGTAACCGCCGCACCAGGTCAAGCTCGTCGCCGCCCTGCGTGAGTCTGAGGTCATAGCCCGGGAATGCGGTGCGCCGCACAGCTATGTTGGTCGCGCTGACATAGAACACAAATCCGGTCAGCGCATAGACCTTGGCTACCAACCCGAAGAGCAGTACCGGATACGCCTTGGCCCACCATGAGGGATCTTGGTAGCGGCAGGGACCGGCAACCGCAACGACCCCCTCTGACTCGGAAAAGCGAGCATCGATCGTACGCAGCCAGTCGGAGGGTTGGGTGGTATCGGCATCGGTGGAGATGATGATCTCGCCCCTGGCGCAGTCAGCCCCTCGCTGCCGCGCCGCGCAGACTCCCTGCTGGGATTCCTTGACCACAGGTACGCCGTACTGGGCCGCGATGGTCGCTGTGCCGTCGGTGCTGTTGTTGTCGACGACGATGATCTCGTATCTGCCGTTGTAATCCTGGTGCAGTAACGAGTCCAGCGCGCGGCCCAGGTAGGCCGCTTCGTTGTACGCCGGGACGATGATTGAGAACCGCAGCTGATCACGCGGCTGTTCCATCGACTCTCCTTCACCCATCACCCCCGCGACGCGGCGCCGAGTCGACCCCGTGGTGCGAAGCCAGCTCAACACTTTAGGGGAATGGGCCGCCAGCCGCCGGAGGTCCGGCGATCACGGCAGAGCTCCCCCAGCAGTCCGCGATGGTCATGGTCGAGGAGGAGTTCAGCTCAGATCCAGGTCCGGAACCACATGCGGGACAGCCACTTCGGATAGGGCAGTAGTTCATCTGTGAGGATCGGATAGATGTAGGCAAAATTGGCGGCCACCAGGGCCACGAATGCGCCGATGATGATGGCGCCAACCATGCGGCGGTCGCCGGCGCGCGGGTCGCCGAGGATCCATCCAGCACACAGTGCAATCGCCATCACCGAAAACGGGATGATCGAGATCGCGTAGAAGAAGAACAGCGGACGCGATTGAAAGGCAAACCACGGCAACCAGCTGCTCAGCACACCGACGACCGGAATGCCGAAACGCCAATCCCGGCCTCCCACCCACAAGATCGCCGCAGCCACCAGCGCGAACACTGCAACCCACCACAGCCCAGGCGTCCCGACACCGCTGATCACTCGAATGCAGTTGTCGGGTCCAAGGCAGCCGTCGGTTCCTGGCTTGATGCCGTTCACGGCGTCGATTCCGATGGGTCGAGCCACGAGCAGCCAGCCGGCGGGGTCGGCCCGGTAGGTGTGCTGGGCCCGGTTGATGAAGTCGCCAGTGTGGAAGTTCCAGATGTCGTACTGGTAATGCAGCAGCGAAGCAAGCGGCTCGCCAAGCAGCCTCACCGTCGGGTGTTCCGGGTTCTGGGCGCCCCAATCGCGGTCGTAGCCGCCGCTTGTCAGCAACCAGCTCGCCCAGGTGCCGACATACACCACCAGGCTGAGCACCACCAAGGAAAGGAAAGCGGGAATGCCATCTCGCAGGATCGCCTGCTTCGCCCGTCCTCCGGCACCCGCCAGGCTGCGCGCCCCTAGGTCCCAGGCCAGTGAAAGCAGTGCAAACGCGGCGAGTGGGTAGAGCGCGTTCCACTTGGTGCCGAGGGCCAGACCGAAACACAACCCAGCGGAGATTCGCCACGGACGCAGTGCCAGGACAGGGCCGAACTGACCGCCGAGATCGGGTACCTCGCGAAGCTCCAGATAGCGAGCTAGGCGGTTTCGGAACCATTCCCGATCAGCGACCAGGCAGGCGACGCCGGCCACCACAAAGAACGCGGGAAAGATGTCGAGCAGCGCCGTACGCGACATCACGAATTCGAGGCCGTCGAAGGTGAGCAAGATTCCGGCTAGACCACCGATCAGAGTCGACTTGGAGACCCGGCGAACCAGCCTGATGGTGACCATAATCAGCAGCGTCCCGAAGACCAAGGAGGCAAACCGCCAGCCAAATGAGTTCATCCCGAACAGGTACTCGCCGGCGGCGATCAGCCATTTACCGAGCTGAGGATGTACGACGAAGGCGGCGGTTTCCTGCATGACGTCCACGTCGCCAGCGATGATCTTGGAATTGACGTCGCTCGGCCAGTTGCGTTCGTAGCCGAACTTCAGCAGCGAATAGGCGTCCTTGGCGTAATAGGTCTCGTCGAAGACGAGCTTGTTGGGATAGCCGAGATTGACCAAACGGATGGCGAAGGCGATCGCGCCGATGATCAAGGTCACCATCCAGCCGTTCACGCGGTCGTTCGGCATCGCGACCCGCAAGCGCTCGATGGTGGTCGGCGGGTTGCTCGGTCGTTCCGGAACGACACGCGGAGGTGGCGAGCCTGGCGTGACTGCAGCGGGTGGTCCGACCAACCCCGCTTCAGCCTCCAGGACCGGGCGCGTCACTCGCCCATCGTAGGTTGGCTAGCTGCGAGCGTCGGGAATTGCACGCCGCCGAACGGAGCCAGGCTGGCGCAGAGCGCCAGCGTCAGCAAGCGGAGCGAGCTGGACACGTGCGAGCAGTTCGTCCTCTGCGCGAGCGAGGACGACGGCGGCAGATTCCAAGCGCGATGCACGAGCAGCTCACAAAACATCCGATTGATCAGTCAGCGTTACCGGCTTCCTTGTCGACATCTGGTCTGCGAGGCTGACGCAGTGGCGCAGCAGGGCTTTGCCGGAGTAGTCGTGCTCGCGGCGACCCCGATTGGTGATGTCGCGGACGCTTCGCAGCGTCTGGTGGCTGAGCTGACCAACGCGGATGTGATTGCGGCCGAGGACACCCGTCGTTTGCGGCGGCTGCTCGAGAGGCTAGGAGTCGAAACCGGCGCGCGGATCATGTCCTACTTCGAGGGGAACGAGAAGAGGCGTACCGACGAGTTGATACGCGCACTGGGGGAGGGGGCTCGAGTCGTCGTCGTCAGCGACTCAGGGATGCCGCTGGTGTCTGATCCCGGTTATCGACTTGTCACAGCCGCAGTGGCGCGCGGGTTCCGGGTCACCGCGGTCCCTGGTCCTTCTGCGGTGCTTACCGCGTTGGCCATCTCCGGTCTCCCCGTTGATCGCTTCTGTTTTGAAGGTTTTTTGCCGCGCAAGGCAGCCGAGCGTGCGCGGCGGCTTGGCCAGTTGGCGACGGAGCCACGCACGATGATCTTCTTCGAGGCTCCCCACCGGGCCGCCGCAACCCTGTCAGCGATGGCGATCGCTTTCGGACCCGATCGCCGGGGGGCGGTCTGCCGTGAGCTCACCAAGACTTACGAGGAAGTCCGCCGTGGTTCGCTGCACGAGCTAGCGGAGTGGGCAGCATCCGATGTGCGAGGGGAGGTAACCCTGGTCGTCGGCGGGACGCAGCCAACTGCGGATCTGCAGGCGGCAGCTGAGGAGGCGCTCGGCCTCGCGGCCGGCGGCATGAAGCTGAGGGCAGCGGTGGCGCAGGTGGCCCGGCAGCATGGGGCCGCAAAGAACGCTGTCTACGAGGTCGCCCTGAAGATGCAACATCCCCGGCCCGGCTCGGCCGCTCCTGAGGGCGAAATGGCCCACTGATAATGCAAAACCAGGGGATGCAACAGTTGGCGCGTGGAGTTGCCTGACCTTCCTGACCCGCTACCGGCACCAGTGGTGGACTCGCATTGCCACCTCGACTCCACGCAGGCCAAGTCCGGGTTGAAACCCCAAGATGCCGTCCGCCTGGCCGCTGAGGTCGGCGTCACGAGAATCGTGCAAATCGGATGTGATCCCGAAGGCTGCCGCTGGGCGGTCCAGGCCGCCGAGCGCTGGCCATCAGTTATCGCCGGGGTCGCGATCCACCCGAACGATGCAGCCCGAATGGGCCCAGACCTGGTGTCAGGCCTTGAGCTAGTGGAGGCGTTGGCCCAACACCCGCGCGTCAGGGCAGTTGGGGAGAGCGGCCTGGACTATTTCAGAACACCTGATGCCGCTGGCCGCGCCGTGCAGCGGGAGGCATTCGCGGCGCACATCGCCTTCGCCCATGCCTTCGACAAAACACTCGTTGTCCATGATCGCGACGCTCACGACGACATTCTTGATGTGCTTGATGCCGAAGGCTGGCCCGCGCGCGTGGTGATGCATTGCTTCTCCGGCGATGATCACTTCGCCCGGGCCTGCCTGAACCGCGGCGCTTACCTTTCCTTTGCTGGCACTATCACGTTCCAGGCCAACGCTCGAACGCGCGCCGCATTGACCTCGGCGCCTTTGGATCGAGTACTCGTGGAGACCGACGCTCCCTACCTCACCCCGATGCCGCTTCGAGGAAAGCCGAACGCGTCTTACCTGATCCCGTACACGGCCCGCTTCCTTGCTGCCACACTCGGGATCGAGTTGGAGCACATGTGCCGGGCGCTCAACGACAATGCCGACGCCGCCTTCGGCGGGCGCTGGTAACCGATGCAGTTCGCAGAATTGCTGCGCCGGCGCCGCATGATCCGCTCCTACGACGCAGCTCGGTCTGTGCCTGCCGACGCGCTTGATGCCATCGTCGGCGCGGCGCTGCGCGCACCCTCCGCGGGGTTCACGCAGGGTGTCTCGCTCCTGATACTGAGCTCGGCCACTGAGCGGGAGACTTTCTGGCAGGCCGCCGCTGCAGTGGACAGTAGCTGGATTAGTGGCATGCGCACCGCACCCGTCCTGGTCGCCGTCTGGACCAGTGAGGAGGCCTATCTCGATCGCTACGCCGAGCCTGACAAGGGCTGGACCGACCGCGATCCGGCGCGCTGGTCCGCACCGTATTGGTTTGTCGACGCCGGGATGGCGTCCATGGCCGCGCTGCTGTCGGCGGTCGACAACGATCTCGGCGCCTGTTTTTTTGGCATCCCGGCCGACCGGATAGCTGCCGTCCGTGAGGCTTTCGGCGTGCCGGCTCATCAGCTGAGCGTCGGTGTGATCAGCGTCGGCTATCCGGCTCCAGCACCCGTGACCGGATCGCCAACACGCCGTCCGCGGAAGAACGAGTCCGAGGTCATTCACCGCGGCACTTGGTAGGTCCGCGGCGTTTTGGGTACCAGATTTCGACGTAGCAGGGCCTGTTCCGTTATAATTTTGTGACACATAGGGCTGCACGAACACAGGTCCAGATCACCGACCGGACCATCTCGGGGGAATGCTGTGCGGAAGATCATCCCTGTGGTTGCCGCTGGAGCGACCACGCTCGCCTTGGCTGGAGGCACCTTCGGCTACGCGAACCTCAACAAATCCGTGACACTGTCGGTCGACGGGCAGACGAGTCAGGTCAGTACCAGCGCCGACACCGTGGCGGCGCTGCTGAAGAGCAAAGGAATCGAGGTCACCAGTCATGACGTGGTGGCCCCGAACCTGGATGTGAAGGTCGAAGAGGGCACTCGCGTCGCTGTCCAGTTCGGGCGGCAGGTCACCTTCACCGTCGATGGTGCAAAGCAAACCATCTGGACCACCGCTCTTACAGTCGATGAGGCGCTCAGTGCTCTCGCTGTCGATCTCGCTGGCGCCCAGCTGTCAACGAGCCGCAGCTCAACCATCGGACGGCAGGGCTTGGCCATCATCATCGCCACGGAGAAGACGGTCCTCATCATCGATGCCGGCAAGAAACGCACGATCACAACCACCGGCCAAACGCTGGCCGATGCCCTTGCTGCGGCCAAGATCACTGTGGACCATGACGACAAGTTGAGTGCCAGCCCGAACGCCCGTCTCCTGGACGGCTCGAAGTTCACCTTTACCCGCGTCGACATCAAGTCCAAGACCAAGAAGGTGAAGGTGGACTTCGACACCACCCGCAAGAAGACCAGCAACTTGAACAAGGGTGTTAGGAAGGTTGACACTCCCGGGGTCAGCGGCGTCCGTGCAGTGACGTATCGGCTGGTGCGGCACAATGGCAAGATCGTCAGTCGCACCAAGATCAAATCGAAGTTGATCAAGAAGCCGGTGACGGAGGTCATTCTAGTCGGCACCAGAACGGCTCCCGTCGAGAAGAGCAGCTCTGGCTCTAGCTCTGGCTCTAGCTCTGGCTCTAGCTCGAGCTCGAGCACTTCGAGCACCCCATCGGGC
>JBKOZG010000226.1:0-13098 GCA_046725775.1 Actinomycetota bacterium
GATTTGGAGGGGCGTTGATCGACATGAGATCAACTGCGGTTCTGGAGGTGTCGGGGGTGCAGTGGGCGTCCTCGAAGAATGTGGCCGAGGTTGTGCTGTCTCGCCGTCCTGGGGTGCTCGATGTTGAGGCGAATCCGGTGGCACAGACTGCCACCGTCACCTACGACTCGTCCCGAACCTCAGTGGTGGAGCTGGCCGGCTGGGTGCGGGACTGCGGATATCACTGCGCCGGCCAGTCAGTACCTAACCACATCTGCGATCCACTCGCCGAACCAGCAGCGGCCGGGAACAAGCATGATCATCCCCAGACCACTAGCCACGGCTCGGGGCATGACCAAGCGCACATCGATGACGGCTCGGGGGACGATCATCGGCACACTGATCACGGTCCGGGGGACGACCATTCGCATGCTGATCACGGCGCCGGGCATGATCACGTGATCACAGACGCGCCGGCCGAGTCGAGCACCGCAATACCGGCTCCCCGTGCTGATCATGCTGGTCATGCTCCTGTGACGCCTCAGGACGCGATGGGCCATGGTGGGCATCACGCCAGCATGTCGATGGATGCGATGGTGCGCGACATGCGGAACCGATTCGTCGTTGCTGCGCTGCTCTCGGTGCCGATCTTGTTGTGGTCGCCGATCGGTCGGGAGGTGATCGGCTTCGACGCCCCAGCACCGTTCGGGCTGCGCGACGATGTCTTCTCCTTGATCTTGAGCTTGCCGGTGATCTTCTACTCGGCCTGGATCTTTTTCGACGGCGCTTGGCGTGCACTGCGGGCCCGCACCTTGGACATGATGGTGCTGGTCGCCGTCGCCATCGGCGCTGGCTGGCTCTACAGCGTCTATGTCACTCTCACCGGCGGCGGCGAAGTGTTTTACGAGGCGGCCACGGTGCTGGCCGCTTTCGTGCTGCTGGGGCATTGGTTTGAGATGCGAGCCCGTGGCGGGGCCAACGACGCGATCCGCACACTTCTTGAGCTGGCGCCGCCGATGGCAGTTGTGCTTCGCGACGGAGGGCCGGTTGAGGTGCCCACCGCCGAGGTCAATGTGGGTGATCTACTGCTGATTCGTCCGGGCGCCAAGATCCCGGTCGACGGGACGGTCGTCGACGGCGCGTCCGAGGTCGATGAGTCCATGGTCACCGGCGAGAGCCTGCCAGTGGCCAAGGCAGTTGACTCGCAGGTGATCGGCGCTTCGGTCAATACCACCGGCGCCCTGCGGGTACGCGCCACCAAGGTGGGGTCGGACACTGCGTTGGCCCAGATTGTGGCGCTGGTACAGGAAGCGCAGAACTCCAAGGCGCCAGGCCAGCGGCTGGCCGATCGAGCGGCTTTCTGGCTTGTCCTGGTTGCGCTCCTCGGTGGCATGGCCACATTCTTGGTGTGGCTGGCGGTCGGTCGGCCACCTACCGAGGCCCTCCTGTTCGCGATCACGGTTGTGGTGATCACTTGCCCGGACGCGCTTGGCCTCGCCACACCGACAGCGATCATGGTCGGCACCGGACTAGGCGCCAAGCGGGGCGTGCTGTTCAAGAATGCAACCGCGTTGGAGACTTCCGCCCAGATCGACACAGTGGTGATGGACAAGACAGGAACCCTGACCAAAGGGGAACCTGAGGTCACCGATGTCGTCGCTGACGGCGTTGGCGAAGATGAGCTGCTGGCGCTCGCCGCCGCGGTGGAGCGCGAATCGGAGCATCCGCTCGCTCAGGCTGTGGTACGGCGCGCCGACGCGGCGCGAGTCCCGAAATTCGCGGCCACGGGATTTCGCAATGTTCCTGGTCATGGAGCCCAGGGGCAGGTTGATGGCCGACGGGTGTTCGTGGGCAACCACCGCCTGATGACGGCCGAAGATATCGAGCTCGGCGACCTGGGCCGCCGCCGCGACGTCCTGGCCGCAGCAGGGCGTACGGCTGTGCTCGTTGCGGTCGACGGGCGGGCTGTCGGGGTTCTCGCTCTTGCCGACGCTCCCCGCGACACCGCGGCCGCCGCTGTCCGCGAACTGCACACCATGAACATTCACGTAGTCATGCTGACTGGTGACAACGAAGCCACCGCTCGCCGCATCTCAAACCAGCTGGGCATTGACACCGTGATTGCCGAGGTGCTGCCGGCCGACAAATCGGCAAAGATCCTAGAGCTTCAGCGGGCAGGTAAGCGTGTCGCCATGGTGGGCGACGGGGTCAACGACGCCCCCGCGCTCGCCGTTGCGGACCTCGGCATCGCGATCGGGGCGGGTACCGACGTTGCCATTGAGACGGCCGATGTGGTCTTGATGCGCTCCGACCCGCTCGATGTGCCAACCGCTATGCGCATCGGCAAAGGCACACTGCGCAAGATCCGGCAGAACCTTGGCTGGGCGATTGGCTACAACGCGGTCGCGCTGCCGATCGCAGCCGGCGTTTTCGAGCCAACGTTCGGACTGGTGCTACGACCCGAAATCGCGGCGCTGACGATGTCCGGCTCCAGCCTGCTGGTAGCGGTTAACGCCCTCTTGCTGAAACGGCTCCGACTACCCCCGCCAAGGGATTCAGGCGGCGACGCGGCAGCCACCGAGCACCCCCTGCAAGGATCACCGGCCGAGATGCCACCGGGCCCGGTGCACCTACCACGCCCGAGTGGGACCCCTCTCCCAGATCGCTGAATAGGCAGCGCAGGCCAGCCTCACGCGCCTGGAGTCCGCGACCCAAGTTGTGCGGAGCGATCACTGCGCAGGCGTGCTGGGCTGGATGTTTTTGTTGTTGTGGAACACGTTCTCGGGGTCGTACTTCGCCTTCACCTCGGCGAGCCGCCAGTATGTGTCGTCGCCGTAGGCCTCGCGGACACGGCTCGTGCCGTCGTCGGAGTCGAGGAAGTTCACGTAGACGC
Source organism: Actinomycetota bacterium (assembly GCA_046725775.1). Taxonomy (GTDB): domain Bacteria; phylum Actinomycetota; class Actinomycetes; order Propionibacteriales; family Propionibacteriaceae; genus Microlunatus. Next base: position 2,873 of record JBKOZG010000226.1, read on the forward strand.
CGGCACTGTGGGGTTGCAGAGCGGCGAGGAATGCTCGGGCCCACGCGGTCTCCGATGCCCTGACGGCATCGTCCTGCTCGGGGAGCCAGGCTGCGTCGATGATGATGTTGTGGTCCACGTCGCGGCCGGGGTACGCCGTGGCATCGCGCGGGGCTCGGGCTACTGCGCCGCCCAGGTGGAACATGTCCGCGTAGGATCTCGGGGAGGTGGCGCGATAGGCGTGCGCGGCGACGATCTCGATGACCTCGTCGGACAGGCGGGTGAGGTTCGTGGCCTTCCAGTAGTAGTGCGAGCCATGGGGGACGGTGTCGTCGATACCGCTTTGATGGTCGACGTAACACATGGGTCTGACAAGGTCCACGAGCGGGGTCCCGAACTGGCGGAGCGCACGGACGGCACGCTCCCCGTCTTCGACGGATCCGGCGTAGCAGCTTGCCACCGCGATTGCCGGCCGGAAGTGTAGCTCCTCGCTGATCACGGGCAGCGGCGGGATCGTGCCGAGCGTGACGAGGTTCCCGAGCTCGTCAGGTGCGTCTGTGACGAACTCGCGGTAGAAGCGCAGGACGTCGGTGGTGTCCTCGGCCGCCCAGAACACCGGTCCGGCCATGACCGTGGGGCCGACCGGGTGAAGTGCGAACCGGAACGAGGTGACGATGCCGAAGTTCCCGCCTCCGCCTCGCAGGGCCCAGAACAAGTCGAGGTGATCGCTGGCCGACGCCCCGACGATCTCGCCCTCGGCGGTGACCACCTCGGCCTGTACGAGATTGTCGACGGTGAGCCCGTGCTTGCGCATGAGCCAGCCGATGCCGCCGCCCAGGCAGAGGCCGCCGACGCCGGTGTGGCTCACGATGCCGCCCGTGGTAGCCAGACCGTACGCCTGTGTCTCGTGGTCGACATCTCCCCATAGGGCACCGCCCTGGACGAGGGCCGTGCGCTCGACAGGATCGACCGACACGGCGCGCATCGCCGAGAGGTCGATCACGATGCCGTCGTCGCACACCGCGGTGCCGGCCACGTTGTGGCCCCCGCCTCGTACGGCGATCTCGAGGTCGCGATCGCGGGCGAAGCGCACCGCTGCGGCCACGTCCGCGGTGCCGCTGCAGCGGGCGATCAGTCGAGGGCGTCGATCGACCGTGCCGTTCCATACGGCGCGTGCGCCGTCGTATCGATCGTGGTCGGGCGTGATCACCTCGCCCCGGAACCCGGGGATCTGCATCGTGGTTGGTGCTGTCATCGTTCCTCCTCTGGTGGATAGGCTCATCGCAACATCGGCAGGCATCGAGCAGAAGTCAGCTTTCTGGACTTCGAAGTACGAAATCTGGACTTCACGGTGGTCGAGAGACGCGGGAGACTGCGCTCATGAGGACGTACGGCCAGTACTGCCCGATCGCCCGTGGCGCGGAGATCTTCGCTGAGCGTTGGACGCCGTTGATCATCCGTAACGTGCATCTGGGCTGTGAAACCTTCGGTGAGATCCTCGAGGGTGCGCCCGGACTCTCCCGCACCCTGCTCGCGCAGCGGCTCAAGCAGCTCGAACGCCTCGGCGTTGTCGAATCGGCACCGAAGGCTCAGGAGCGCGGTCACCGTTACCAACTCACGTGCTCGGGCCACGATCTGTTCAAGGTCTGCGAGACCCTCCGCGAGTGGGGAGCTCGGTGGCTCGAGATCGCCCCTGAGGACCTCGATCCGTTCGTGGCGCTGTGGTCGATGTGCAGCGCTCTCCGACGGGACCGACTCCCGGACCAGCGCGTAGTCATCCGATTGGATTTCACCGGCTTCCGGCCCCACGAGCGGTACTGGTTGCTACTGGAGCACCGCGAGGCCGAGATCTGTAAGACCTATTCCGGTCTGGACGAAAATCTCTACATCACCGCCGACGCCGAGGCGTTCGTGAAATGGCACGCCGGCCAGCTCTCCTGGGCGGAGGCAACTCGCGGCTCCCGGATCAAGCTCGACGGCCCGTCATGGCTCGTACGGGCCTTCCCGACCTGGAACGGCCGCAGCAAGTTCGCTCACATCAAGCCCGACGCCGCCGCTGCCACTGCGAATTGACGCAACGGCCCGCCGCCGAGTCACTCCCAATGGGCGCGCGATTTGAGCACACCACGACCGTGACTACAAAGGGAATCAAAGGAGGTAACCACGATGAGCGAGCGCTTCTGGGCGTCGGGTCATTGGCAGGTCAAGGAAGGCAAAGCTGAGGAGTTCATCCAGCAGTGGAAGGAATGGCTCTCCCGAAGTAGTGAGAATGTCTCGGGCTTTCACCACGCGAGACTGCTTCGTTCGCTGAACAGTCCGCAACAGTTCACTTCCATATCTGAGTGGGAGACCGCTGCCGCACGCGACGCGTGGAAAGCGAGTCTTGCGTTCCGGGAAGGCTTCGAGGCATCGAAGGCGCTCTGTGACGAATTCCTGGGCGGCGACTACGACGAGGCTGTCATCGTCCGGCCTCCCACAGAGCCAAGCTGAGCCAAAACTGGGCCCCTGGATCGGCCACCATAGACCCGGTCAGCACTTATCAAGCTCAAGAGTCAGTTAGATCCGGCTGAGCAACCTGCTGCCAGCCTTGACGGTATGCTCGGCACGGAGTTCGCGGGCCACCTGCCCGGGCCGTCGAAAACTGTCCGCGGATCCCCCGCGCAACGCTCGCGACGAGAAGATCAAGGGTGCTGGAAGCGTAACCCACGCGTGTCAGAATTCTGACTACAAATCCATTTTCGTCAGTCACCGCGGACTGCAGGCGGTGGACGAGCCGGTGGCTGCGCCTGCTTCCTGATGACGGTCGATCATTGGGTGCCTTGAAGCAACGCTTGCGAAAGCCGGCGTCGCGGGCGGGTCAGAGATTGGTCATGCGTTCCTGAGCCTCGTGGTAGCGGCCGCCCTGTACTTCGATCTTGGAGGCGGCGCCCTCGATCTCAGCGAGCTCGTCGGGTGACAGTTCGACGTCGGCGGCGCCGATGTTCTCCTCGAGCCGGTGCAGTTTGCGTGTACCGGGGATCGGGACGATCCAGGGCTTCTGGGCCAGTAGCCATGACAGCGCGATTTGGCCCGGAGTGGCGCCCTTGCGTTGGGCGATGCTCGCGAGCAGGTCGACCATGGCCTGATTGTGCTGCAGCGCCTCGGGTGTGAACCTCGGGATGGTGCTGCGGATGTCGTTGCTGGCATCGAAGCTGGTCGACGCTGTGATGGTGCCGGTGAGAAAACCCTTGCCGAGCGGGCTGTACGGCACGAAGCCAATGCCGAGCTCCTCGCATGCGGCCAGCACCTCTTCCTCGGGCCGCCGCCACCACAGGGAGTACTCGTTTTGTACGGCCGTCACGGGCTGGACTGCGTGCGCCCGACGGATCGTTTGTGCGGCTGCCTCCGACATGCCAAAGTGCTTGACCTTACCGGCCTCGATGAGTTCCCTGACCGCGCCCGCGACGTCCTCGATGGGGACATCAGGGTCGACACGGTGCTGATAGTAGAGGTCGATGGTGTCCACGCCGAGCCGCTGAAGCGATCCGTCGACGACCTGCTTGATCACCTCTGGCCGGCTGGTGACACGACCCCTGGGCTTGCGTTCAACCGGATCGATGTCCCAGCCGAACTTGGTGGCAATCACTACCTCGCCTTGGTGCGGAGCGAGCGCTTCGCCGACCAGTTCCTCGTTGGCATAGGGGCCATAGATCTCAGCGGTATCGAAGAAGGTCACACCGCGGTCCAGCGCAGTACGGATCAGCGAGATCATCTCTCGCCGATCAGGTTTGTCACTGTAGCCACCAGTCATACTCATGCAGCCCAGCCCGATCGCGGAAACCTCCAGACCATTAGTGCCCAAGGTGCGCTTGTCCATTCGAGCTCCTCTCGTCATCGAAGAACGGGCCGGTGCCGCTCCTCCGGCCTGTGGCCCACACTAGACAGCGGCTTGACTCGTTGGGAGGTCCTGCCAGTACCCCCAACTCAGGTTCCGATATTTGACCAGGCGAAAAGAATGGAGAATGGCGGGTGCAACGGCCGAGCGAAGCCGAGCAGCATTCCGCTCCTCATGGTCAGACGCCAAGAGAATTCTGTGAGACGCGTCAGCCCTAGGCTGAGAGGGTGAGTGGCCGCATCGATCCCGACGGCACACCGGTGCCCTTAGACGCGGCGCCTCGGGCACTCACATGGACTGGCCGACTTTGGCGCGTCATCACGGACACAGTGGCTACCTGCGTGCGTTATCGGGTTACCGGCCTGGCGGCGGAGGCCGCCTTCTTCGGGGTGCTCTCGCTGCCGCCGCTGCTGTTCGGCCTTGTCGGCACCATCGGATTCGTTGTCGGGACTTTGGACATCCGAACCATCGCAGACTTCCGCGAGCAATTGCTTGACCTGTCCTCGCGCGCGCTTACTCCCGATGTGGTGGCTACCGTGATCGAGCCCACTATGGATGACGTGCTCTCACGGGGCAGTGCTGCGGTGATATCGATCGGGTTCCTGCTTGCCTTGTGGGCCGGCTCGCGCGCGCTCAATGTCTTCGTCGACACGATCACGATCATGTACGGCATGGCCGGGAAGCGGGGCCTGGTTCGCACTCGAGCCCTCGCTTTTGTCCTCTACTTGGTCTTCCTTGTCGCCGGGGTGGTAGTGATTCCGCTGATTCTGGCAGGGCCCACCTTGGTAAATCGGGTGCTACCGGCAGGCCTGGACTTCCTTGGTGCCCTCTACTGGCCTTTTGTCCTGCTGGGATCCGCATGCATGCTCGCGACGCTCTATCACCTGTCGGTGCCGGTTCGTACGCGCTGGAGAGCCGACTTGCCGGGCGCAGCCATCACCGTGGGGATGTGGGTCGGCGGCAGTGTGCTGTTGCGCTTCGTGCTCAGCAAGTCCATCGGATCTCCGACGATCTATGGCCCGCTGGCCGCACCCATCGCATTTCTGATCTGGCTCTATGTGATTTCGATAGCCGTGCTTATCGGTGCGGCTTTCAACTCCGCTATGGACCACGTGTTTCCTCGGCTCTCGGGCATCGACCACGATGCTCCCGGTGTTGAGAAGCCTGCGTCGACCAGCAAACAGGGCAGATCGCTTCGCAGTACCCTCGCCGGTGTACGCGCGTGGCGACGTAGCAAATCCCGATAAATGGACGGCCTTCCCACATACTGAGAAACGATTTGATTCGATCAAGGTCACTAGCGGAGTGTTGGTCCGTGCGTATCGCTCCGGAAAGTCTCCGCGCCTGGCCTCGGCCGGCGCGACCGGCGCTCTCGCTTGCTCGTCGGACCTTGGGTTTGACTGCGCGGCGCTTCGTCGATCTCGGCCGGACCGAGTCGATGATGTGTCACCTCCACGCTGCCTGATCCACTTGCCCGCAGCCGCCCGCCTGGCACACACCATCCAAGCCGCCAGACCCGCTCGTGCTGCTTCCGAGAACGAGGGACACCCATATGACCACCGATACCGCCCCCAAGACGACGAGCCCGGGCCGCACTACCCCGAGGGAACGGCAAGCTGCCCGACCGCGTCGCAAAAAGGGCGAAGGACAGTGGGCCCTTGGCTACCGCGAGCCGCTGAACCCCAACGAGCAATCAAAGAAGGACGACCACCCGCTTAACGTTCGGGCACGGATCGAGAACATTTACGCCAAACGCGGCTTCGCCTCCATTGATCCCAATGACCTCCGTGGGCGCTTCCGCTGGTACGGGCTCTACACCCAGCGCCGACCCGGCATCGATGGAGGTAAGACCGCGACCCTGGAGCCGTGGGAGTTGGACGATGAGTACTTCATGCTGCGCATCCGCATCGACGGCGGCGCCCTGACGACCGAGCAACTGCGCGTGATCGGCCAGATCTCGGTCGATTTCGCCAGGGACACCGCCGATGTCACCGACCGGCAGAATGTCCAATTGCACTGGATTCGAATCGAAGACGTTCCCGAGATCTGGCGTCGCCTCGAGGCGGTCGGTCTCCATACCACCGAGGCCTGCGGCGACTGTCCGCGCGTGATCCTCGGCTCTCCGGTTGCCGGGATCGCTGCTGAGGAGATCATCGATCCCACACCAGCCATTCGGGAGATCGCCGACCGCTACATCGGCGACCCGGAGTACGCCAACCTGCCGAGGAAGTTCAAGACTGCACTCACCGGTCATCCGGTTCACGACGTCGCGCCTGAGGTGAACGACGTCGCTTTTGTCGGTGTCGTACATCCCGAACACGGACCGGGATTCGACCTGTGGGTCGGCGGCGGCCTTTCCACCAATCCGATGCTCGCCGTACGCCTCGGGACATGGGTGCCCTTAGAAGAGGTAGCCGAGGTCTGGGCCGGCGTTGTGGCCGTGTTTCGCGACTACGGCTATCGCCGGCTCCGGACCCGAGCCCGGATCAAGTTCCTGGTCGCCGACTGGGGTGCAGAGAAATTCCGCGAGGTGCTCGAGACCGAGTACCTGAAGCGGCGCCTGATTGACGGGCCGGCGCCAGCAGTGCCGACCCAGCCGGGCGATCACGTCGGGGTTCATCTTCAAAAGGACGGTAAGAATTTTGTCGGGCTGTCCCCAGTCGCCGGGCGGGTCAGCGGCAGCAACCTGGTACGGCTGGCCGAGCTGGCCGAGGCCCACGGTTCCCGTCGCATTCGTACCACCCCACTGCAAAAGCTACTGATCCTCGATCTGGAGGAATCCCAGATCGACTCACTGATCGCTGGCGCCGAGGATTGCGGTCTTTCTGCACGTCCCGCTGTATGGCGCCGCTCGGTGATGGCTTGCACCGGGATCGAGTTCTGCAAGCTTGCGATTGTTGAGACCAAAGCTCAGGCGGCTCGCGTTGTCGCCGAACTGGAGCGTCGACTGGGTGAAATGGATTCGCCCATCACCGTCCACCTCAACGGCTGTCCAAACTCCTGTGCCCGGATCCAGGTGGCAGACATTGGTTTGAAGGGCCAGCTTGTCGTCGGGCCAGACGGCAATCAGGTCGAGGGGTACCAGGTCCACCTTGGCGGCGGGCTCGGGCTGGACGCTGGGTTCGGTCGCAAGCTCAGAGGACACAAGGTGACAGCGGATGAGTTGCCGGACTACGTTGAGCGGCTGGCTCGCCACTATGTGGCGGAACGACGAGACGGTGAGCGATTTGCCCAATGGGTGGCCCGCGCTGACGAGCTGGCGCTGGTATGAGCAGCCGCACATGCAAGCCGCTGAAAGCACCACGCAGCAAGGTTGCGCGCCATGGCTGAGACTTCGCATGCGACCCGGCAGGCAGTGCTCTACTGCCCGTACTGCGCCGAGGAGACCCTCTTCCCTCTGCAAGGGGGCGGCTGGGAATGCCGCAGCTGCATGCGGGCGTTCTCAGTGACGTTTCTCGGGCTTTCCTCACGGGGTCACAGCGGAGGAGCGTCTGGGACTGCCCGGCAGGAGTTCGCGTGAGCACAACCGTGGATTTTGCCGACCTGGCTGATCAGGCTAACCGTGAGCTGGAGACCGCCTCGGCGTTGGAGATCTTGGCCTGGGCATACGGCGAGTTCAGCTCGAAGCTGGTGGTGGCCTCCTCAATGGCGGACACTGTGCTGGTCCATCTCGCGGAGCAGGTCGCCCCGGGCATTGATGTGATCTTCCTCGACACCGGCTACCACTTCGTCGAAACCATCGGCACTCGGGACGCCGTGCAGCTGGTGCACAACGTGAATGTGATCAACGTCACGCCCGAGCAGACGGTGGCTGAACAAGACGCAACGTGGGGCAAGGATCTGTTCGCACGCGATCCTGATCAGTGCTGCGCGCTACGCAAAGTGGCGCCGCTCGGCAAGGCCCTCAAGCCGTACGCCGCGTGGGCCACCGGATTGCGACGCGCCGACTCTGCCGCACGAGCTGCGACCCCAGTGGTCTCCTGGGACACCAAACGGAAGCTGATCAGGATCGCACCGATCGCCACCTGGACCGACGAGGATGTGGCTCGCTACATCGAAGCCAATTCCCTCATGATCAATCCGCTGCTTGAGGACGGCTATACATCAATCGGATGCCAGCCATGCACCACCCGAACAAGCGCAGACGATCCTCGTGCCGGACGATGGGCCGGATTCGCCAAGACTGAATGCGGGATCAACCTGTGAACACCCAGGCTGCGACGGCGGGGGCCGCGAGCCGGGAGCATCTGATCGAAGGCGCTCCGCTGCATCCCGCCAGGAGGGGCGCAACGTTGTGGTTCACTGGCCTCCCTTCGGCTGGGAAGTCCACCATTGCTCATGCCCTGGCTCACCACCTGCACGCCGAAGGCGAACGAGTACAGGTCTTGGACGGTGACGATGTACGACCGCATCTCTCCGCTGGGCTGGGCTTCAGCCCCGAGGATCGTAATGTCAATGTCACCCGGATCGGCTGGGTGGCTCGGATGCTCGCCTCGCACGGCGTCATCGTGCTGGTGTCGGTCATCGCCCCGTACGCGGCCGCCCGCGACAGGGTTCGCAACGATCATGGCCGCCTCGCTGTCCCATTCGCGGAGGTGCATGTCGCTACTCCCCTCGAGGTCGCCGAGGCTCGTGACGTCAAGGGCCTTTACGCCAAGGCCCGCCGCGGCGAGCTCAAGGGACTAACAGGCGTCGACGACCCGTATGAGGTGCCGACCCAAGCCGAGCTGGTCGTGGATACCGCCCGGGTTGATCTTGATACTGCGGTTGAGATGTCCAAGGCGCTGCTAGCGGCGATCGTGGAGAGGGATTTCGGGTGACAGCCCCTCAATTACGACCGCTGAGCGAGCTGCAGGCGCTCGAGTCCCAATCGATTCACATCATCCGTGAGGTCGCAGCGACATTCGAGTCGCCGATCATGCTTTTCTCCGGAGGCAAGGACTCGGTGGTCATGCTGCACCTAGCGGCGAAGGCTTTTTGGCCGGCTCCCATCCCATTCGGACTGCTGCATGTGGACACCGGGCACAACTTCGGGGAGGTGCTGCAGTTTCGAGATGAGGCGGTCGAATTCTACGGCGCCTCCATCAAGATCGTTTCGGTCCAGGAGTACATCGAAGACGGCCGGCTCCGTGAGCGTCCGGACGGTACGCGGAACCCACTCCAGACCGTGCCGTTGCTGGATGCCATCACCGACGGCGGACATGATGCGGTCTTCGGCGGTGGCCGCCGCGACGAGGAGCGGGCACGCGCCAAGGAACGTGTCTTCAGCATGCGCGACGAGTTCGGTCAGTGGGAGCCGCGCAACCAGCGCCCCGAGCTGTGGTCGCTTTACAACGGACGACACCTCCCCGGAGAGCATGTCCGGGTCTTCCCGCTCTCCAACTGGACGGAGTTGGACGTGTGGGACTACATCGCAGCCGAGAAGATCAGCGTGCCGACGATCTACTACGCCCACGAACGCCAGGTGACGCTGCGCGACGGCATGTGGATCGCGATCACGAACGTGACGCCGGCCCGTCCCGGTGAAGTAATCGAGATGCGCTCGGTGCGTTACCGAACGGTGGGAGACATGTCCTGCACCGCCGCCGTGCTGTCCAACGCCAATACGGTGCACGATGTGATCAGCGAGGTTGGGCTCAGCCAGCTGACCGAACGCGGCGCGACACGTGCCGACGACCGGCTCTCCGAAGCCGCCATGGAAGATCGAAAGCGGGAGGGCTACTTCTGATGCGGCAGCGCTCCCCGCTCTTGGCTTCGACAGCTAATCCCATCACCGGCGGCCGTACGCTGCTGAGGCTTGCGACCGCAGGCTCGGTCGACGACGGCAAGTCGACACTGGTGGGGCGACTTCTCTTCGACACCAACTCCGTGCTCACCGACACCCTTGATCATGTTGATCGGGTGAGCAAGCGCAAGGGCCTGGATCGAGCCGATCTTGCTCTGCTCACCGACGGCCTGCGCGCTGAGCGCGAGCAGGGTATAACGATCGATGTCGCGTACCGCTACTTTGCTACTCCCGTGCGGAAGTTCGTCCTGGCCGACTGCCCAGGACACGTACAGTACACCCGGAACACGGTGACCGGCTCATCCACCGCTGATGTCATCGTGCTGCTGGTGGATGCACGCAAAGGTGTTGTCGAGCAGACCCGTCGGCACCTGGCCGTCGCGTCCCTGCTGCGGGTGCCACATGTCGTCCTGGTCGTCAACAAAATCGACTTGGTGGACTACTCCGAGGACGTCTTCACCGCCGTTGCCACCGAGTTCGCACTCCTGGCCCGTAGCCTAGGCGTGCTGGAGACGCACTGCATTCCGGTCTCAGCGACCGAAGGCGACAATGTGGTGGCGCGCTCACACCGTACGCCCTGGTATGACG
>JBKOZG010000369.1:0-10886 GCA_046725775.1 Actinomycetota bacterium
GTGTCAGGGTGCTCGGCTTCGGGGTCGAGCAATTGGCGGCTGATCTCGCCTGAAGCCCTCAGCCACTCCTGGCGTCGGCGGGATTCCTCGTAGAGTCGCGCGTTTTCGATCGCAATCCCTGCGGTCGCGGCCAGGGCTAGGACGAGCTCCTCATCCTCGGCAGTGAAAGGGCCACCGTCGATGCGGTCCGTCAGATACAAGTTGCCGAATATCGAGTCGCGGCTGCGGATGGGTACACCGAGGAAAGTTGTCATCGGTGGATGGCCGTCCGGGAACCCCGACGACCGGGGATCGTCGGCAATCCGAGTCAACCGGATGGGATTGGGATCTTCGATCAGTGCCCCGAGCACACCGCGCCCCTTGGGGAGCTCGCCGATTGCTTGGACTGTCGCCTCGTCCACACCCACATGCAAGAACTGTTCGAGCAAGCCATCAGCGCCGATGACGCCCAGCGCGGCGTAGCGGGCAGCTGCGACGTCTCGCGCAGTGTCGACAATGCGGTGCAACACCGCGGGCAGGGATAGCTCTTGAACGATTGAGCGGTTGGCTGTCAACAGCCGCCGGAGCCGTTCCTGAGCTGTCATGATCAACGACGCTTGCTCGACAAGCTGGCCTATGAGCAGCTCAACGGACAGCCGTTGGTCAGCGTCGGAACCCATCGAGACTGCAGGTCCCGGCTCGCTGTCCCCTCGCTTAGCCGACATTTCCCAGACAGGTTACGACGGCCGGAACATCTCTTGCACAGCGGCCTTGGATCGACGACGGCAACCCTCGGCCGTCAGGTCGGCCGCCGCACGACGCGGCCCGAGACGCGCTCCGGACGGATACGGATGAACAGTGTTCGGTGCCCAGAGGCCCACGGGACCAGGGAATCCGACGCCCAAAGATCGGCCAGCGCGTCGGGCTCGCTCACGGCGCTGGTGCCTCCGTGCATCACGATGCTCCAGCCGCTCCTGTTCTGCTGGTCGAGCTCGTCGACTTCAAGCGCAACGCTCGTCGGCTGGGCCAGCTCCGCCAGGATGCTATCCGGAGCGGTGCGGAAGTAAGCGGAGCCCTGGTGCATGGCGTAGGTGACAGGCAGGATCTGCGGAAGATCGGCGGCCTGCCACGCGACGCGGCCCACATGATGGGACTCCATGAGATCAAGGCATTGCTGGCGGCCCAATGCCTCGAAGTGGCGCTCCGACCCCTCATCGGAGTCGTACCTTCCAGCCGTGGATGGGCTGGTCATGAACTGCGCTCCTCCCTGTTGCTAGGCCGGGTGGACCCGACGTCCCGTCATTATCGTTAGCGGTAGTTGCACAACCAACGATCGTCGGCCCTCCGGCCAGGGCTCCGGCGACTGCCCGACATCGAGCAGAAGCAGCGATGCTTCGTCAAGCGGCTGGGCATTGCCTACGACTAGCACGCTCCACCCCGACTGAAGGAACTCATCGACCTGGTCGACCTCAAACGCAATCGGATGATCGAACAGCTGGTGAGATGCCTCGGTGTCGAGGCCGGTACGGAATGTCACAGATTCACCGACCAATGTGTAGTTCATCGGCATCATGTGCGGTCCGAGGTCAGTGCAGTATCCGAGCCGGCCGATATTGGTGGAACTGAGGAGACGGCGGCACTCGTCACGGTCCAAAGTCTCCAGGCGTCCACCACGGTCGAGCAGCGACCATCCCGCATTGTTCAAAGTCATGATCAACCTCCGCTGTGAATGATCCAACTGTCTCCGTTACGACCGCGCTGCGCACGGGCCGAAGGAGATTCACCGGCGGGACCAAAGTCCTGCGATCGGCAACGGCGTGGACAGAGGTCCCGCGGGTTTCACAGCAGCGCCGGCCCACCCATCAGCCGCGCTGGATTTGGATGCGACGCGAGGCTGCCTCCGCCGAAGGCCTAGGCATCCGGATCTCCAGGACACCATCCTTGTAAGTCGCGGAGACCACCTCTGGCGAGGTGCCTGCCGGAAGCCTCACCTGGCGGACGAAACTGCCGTAGCGGAACTCGCTGTGGAAGCCCTTGTCGAACTTCTCGCGGCTGCTTTCCCGACGCTCCGCCGCGATCGTGAGGACACCATTCTCGATCGACACATCGATGTCACGCTCCGGATCGATCCCTGGCAGCTCTGCCTTGACCACCAGTTGCTCCCCATCAATGAATTCTTCGACCTTGATCTCTCGGAACGGCCAGTTCATCGCCCCGAAAGGCTGCCAGCCACCCCACAGCTCGGTTAGATCGCGCGGCCAGCGTGTCATCGCGCCCTGAGTCTTGCTCTCCTTCAATTCGCCGCCTTCGGGCTGAGTGTCACCGGCTTGAGGTGTGTCGCCGGCATGAGGCTGTGTACTCATCGGATCTCCTTTCTGCGTGTGCCTCTCCCACCATTTATACGCAAGATGTCGGATACCCCAGGACTGCTGACTCAACACATCAGCAGCCGGCGACATCCGCTGCTCGGAGCAGGAACCCGGCGAGAGCGATTAGGCCACTTTCAGGACTCTGTAGGACTTTGGACTCTTTGTGCGGCACACGCGGGGGGCGATGCTGAGCGTCGGGCGGTGAAGCTCCGCAATCACCCAACTACCTTTCACCGCCCCCGATGCGACGACCGGAGGATGGCTATGAGCTCACCACAAGATGAGAGATCTTCAACCGGCAGTTTCGCGGAGCTGTCAGAGGCCGACTGCAAGGAGCTCCTGGCGCAACGCACTGCGGGCCGGGTCGGTTTCATGGCCGGGGATGGCCCGCAGATCTTGCCCGTGACCTATCAATATCGCAACGGCAGCGTGATCTTCCGTACGTCTCCTTTTGGTCCGCTGGCTGGGCTCGTCCGTCGCACTAGTGTCGCTTTTGAGATCGACAGCATCGATGAACAGCACAAGTCTGGCTGGAGTGTGCTGGTGCTTGGATTCGCCGAGGCGCTTCCACACGACCATCTCCTCACATCGGCCTGGGAGACCGGACCGGTGCCCTGGGCGGATGGAGTCCGGAACCTGTTCATCGAGATCACGCCGCGCACAATCAGCGGCCGCGCCGTCGGTGCCCCCTCTCGCGACTGAGGCCCGGCAAGGGTGTGGATGCGTCGATCTGGGTTCAGGCGGAGACTGGACCCATGATCACGCCATCTAAGCATTCGACCAAGCAGAACAAGAAGAGGCCGCTGTCACGACTTGTTCGCATGATCGCCTTCGCGATGTTGATCAGCGCTCTGAGGCGTGAGATCTCCAAGCCGGCAGCGGAACGCACCTGGCACGGAAAGGTATGGCAGGTCGTACCCTACGACTTCCGGCCGCCTACCTGGGCGCGCGTTCGTGAGCGCATGTGGGCGCCCGACACACCGGAATTGATTACTCCTAACGTCTTCGGGGTTGGTTGGACTGTCAACCTGGGCCGCACCTACGCAGTCTTGACATCCATCGTTCGGCCGGAGGACGGCTGCCACCCCTCCAGCGGATGACCATGATTGCGTACGCAGCTTCATTTGTGCACTACCAGCCCGGCTTCGCACGCGGTGCCGCTGCCGTTCACCCTCGAACCAGACGCGACCCTCGGTCGTCTCGAACCGGATGGTGCTCGACCAGACCCGGCATGTGGCTACTCCCGCCCGCCGGTGAGCCGGCTGCCGCGCCGCGCGAGCTGGGCTGCGACCCAGACCCGGGCTCCCTCAAGGAAGGCGTTGTTGGTCCACAGCGCCACCGGATCTCGGACTACCCGCTCAGCGCTCAAGGAGCCTCTTGAGGGTCGCCAAGTCCGTCCGGATCGCTGTCGCATCGGCCTCGTAGTCCTCATCCGATTGGTCGGGCCGGCGGCGAAGCGTAAACACCACCTCACAGCCAGAGCCGGCAGCGATTACACGCATCGGGTTGTAGAACGTGGTCCCATCGGGCAGCTTCACGTCGTGGTCGAGGACGAAATACGGGTTCTCCGGCGCGAACGTAACTTCAACCTCACCCATTGGAGACGCGGCCAACCAGCGTCCCTCCCGCTGTTCGATGGAGCCACTCAACCCGGCCGCCCACGTAGGCAGGTTCGCCGGGATTACGACGTATGCGTAGACCTCTGCAGCAGGCCGCTCGATGTAGGTGCTGAGGTGCTGTGACTCGCTCATGCCCCCGACATTAGCCAGGGACATATTGCAAAGGGCACTACGTCAACCGGTGAGGAAGCTCACCCATCGCTCCATCATCCTGACTGCCGGCATGAACACCACATTCGATTCCGCAGGCATCGCCAGTGCTCCTCCTGCGCGACATGCGGCAGATCGCGGGTTCAGGGGCATCTACAAGGCAGGATGACGTCGTGGCCGCGACGCCGCTGCCAGGTCATACAACGCAGACTGCAAGCCGTGCGTCGGTTGGCCGCGCTCAGCTGCACGTGCGATGGGATCGAGTCAGTGTGCTCTTTGCACTGATCACTGTGCTTGCCGTGGTGGTCACGCACGCCGTCGTCGTTGCAGTGCGCGGTGACCCGGGAGCCGTGGCGACCAAACCAGCATCGATCCAAGCCTCCGACCGTCCGGCCGCTGCACAACAGGAGTGCTCCCGGCCCGCGACTGGCGCCATCCATGCCGCACCGGCCCTACACAAGGATGCGGCTGCTCCATCACGGACTGTGGCGCTGACCTTCGACGACGGTCCAGGGCCGTGGACGCCTGCTGTCCTGGATGTTTTGCAGCAGGCTCAGGTACCGGCAACCTTCTTCGTGGTCGGCAAGAGCGCGGCGGCCGAGCCGGAAATGCTACGGAGAGTCCTCGCCGACGGGCATGCACTGGGCAATCACACCTGGTCGCACAGAGTCCCGAGCGCGGCAACCGGCTGGAACCGGGCCACACTGGCCAAGGAGATCGAACGCACCAGCCAGGTAATCCTCGACGCAGTAGGGCGCATGCCATGTCTATTCCGTCCGCCCGGCGGAGTCGTGAAAGGCGCAGAGAAGGTCAGTCGTGCTGCCGGCCTCTCGGTGATCTTGTGGTCAGTTGACACCCGTGACTGGGCGGACCGACGGGCTGGCGCTAATGACTTCGCAAGAGTGATCAGGAAGCGGGCCGCAGCCGGCCTCGCCGAGGAGCATCCGGTGATCTTGCTGCACGACGGCGGCGGCGATCGAGCGGCGACGGTCGCAGCATTACCGGGAATCATCGAGGACTATCGCGCCCACGGGTACCGATTCGTCACCTTGGGCAAGATCACATAACTCCACTTACAGACGCTTCGCCACAACCCTGATCAGTACGAACATCACCTCATTTCCTGACAAGAGCTGAAACGGAACGTGGTGAGTGGCAACTAATCGCATTCGTGTTCTAATAGAAGTATGAGGTTTGAGGCGCGACACATCGGCAGCGGGCGGTGGGGCGTCTACGACGGGGGCGTGATGGGCTGGCGCGCTGTCGATCTTGGAGAGGACGAAGCTTGCCAGATGGCGATGGACATGGACGTTGTCTACAACCAGTACGGGCAGCGAACACCAGAGGAGCGACGCGAGGTGCGACCACCGATCGAGGTTGAATTGGCAACCTGGGCCGCGGCGGGGACCCTGGACTTTTGGGTACGCGAGCGCAGTGAATGGTGGGGACGGGTACGCGGGCCCGATGGACACCAGACGTGGATCAAAGCCAGAGATCTGAAGCGTGCCGATCAATAAGCCGCTCGACAGCCAGCGCGCTGATCCGAGAGGTTCAATCGCGCTGGGTGATGGCCGCTAGCAAACGGCGGGCGCGACGTCCAAGATCGTTCAGGTCAACCCGACCAGCCTCCGCCGCATCCGCCAGCCGCGACGCCAGATCCAGGGCCTCATCAATTAGCGGCGCCTCCGCCGCGGCGGCCTCCTGACCCATGTCACGCAGAATCGTTACCTCGGTGCGCGCGGCGATGATCGGATCCTTGACGCCGTCCACCCACACTTTGGTCCGGTGGCCGTCCCCACGCTCGTCGCCGAGCAGAGGCTCGAGCGCGTAGATGCGGTCTGATCGTGCGAACTTGCCGAAGCCCAGCGAAACCATCCGCGGTTCTGACGCCACAAGCCGATCATCTCAGCCCGCATCACGGCGTGTCACTCGCGACTCCAACCTGTACGCCTGGCGCGCGCCCATTCGCGCATTTAGACCCGCGCTCACCGGCCCGAAGTTGTGCACGAGGGGCACCAAAGTCAGCCACGTCATCGCGTTCTGATCATTGCGATCGTCATTGTCCAGCGCGACACGCCGAGGCCAAGACGGCTCTCCAACGCTGAGGCCACTATGCTCATCCCACTGATCACATCAGTCACATGCTTCACTCCATCAACTTCCCCAGGAGTCGACATGAGCTTTGTTGCCGAGCCGGAGGCTGGCAGGCGCGTAAACCTGTGGACCCAGGTCAGCGTTGCCGGTGAGAAGTACTTGCGCCTTCCGCTGCACACGCGGTGGCTGGATGAGACTGATGATCTGGTACTGGCGCTGAAGGACAGCATCAAGCCGGCTCGCCCAGGTGACACCGTTGGAGTGAGCGAGAAGGTCGTCATCTTGCTAACCCGCCGGACGGTGGACATTAGCACCATGGAGCCCAGTCGACTGGCTCGCTTCCTGGCTGCTCATGTCCGTCCGCGCACCGATTCCAAAGGGCTTGCGGTCCCGGAAAAGATGGAGTACGTCGTACGTACCGTCGGCTTAAAGCGGATCATTCCTGCGGTAATCGGGTCAGCTGTGACACGCCCGCTCCATGTGCGAGGAACCTTTTATCGTATAGCTGGGACGGTCGCCCGAGATGTCGATGGAGGTCGCCCGCCGTACGAGCATGTGCTCTTCCCACCCTTGGACACCAAGGTCGCGCAGAAGATCTGCGACGACCTGGAGCGGGCGCTGGATATCGGCGTCAGCATTGTCGACCTCAACGACTTCGGCGGCTCGATCCGCGCGGTCTCTCCGAGATCACTGTCTGAGAAGACGCTGGCATCGGTGCTCAGCGACAACCCACTGGGCCAACGGCTCACCAGTACGCCATTCGTGCTGATTCGACCTGTCTGAGACGGGAACCTCCGGCTGCTCGCGGTAGCAACCGCTGAAACTCGTGCTGGTGAGGCCCGCCTGAAAGCGCCGGATCTTCAGCGCCGTCGGTGCGCCAGCACCTCGACAGCGTCGGCGAGTAGGCGCCGCTCCGGCGCACGCAGCGCGTATAGGACCCCGATGAAAGCCGCCAGCAGTGCCAGCCCGACCGACGACATCAACAGCAGCTCGCTGACTAACCCCGCGCCGACAATCGGACTGAGCAGACGGTAGACCACGGCGCCGGCGGCAGTGACCACAGCGGCCGCAACCGCGGTACGGCCGATCATCAAGGGCAACGACCTGAGATCGATCGCGCCGTGGCGTCGACCGAGCAACCAGGTGTTTGCCACGGCCGCAAACACCACGGACAGAGATGTCGAGGCAGCCAATCCGGCGATTCCGAAGGTCAGCCCAAGGGTGAAGTCGCCCACCACGTTGATGGACACCGCAAAAACAAACACCAGCACAGGTCGGCGTGAGTCTCCCATGGCGTACGAGGCACGCACCACCATCTCCCGCCAGCCAAGGGCCAGCAGGGCAGGTGCGTACCACAGCAATGCGGTCGCCGTCCGTTGGGTATCGCCGGGCCCGAAACTGCCATGCTCAAAGAGCAGCGCTACCAACGGCACGGCGCAGACGATCAGAAACCCCGACACTGGCATGAGCACTGTGGCCACCGTTGCCAAGCCGCGACCGGCCAGCCGCTTCATCTCATCGAGATCGCCCCGGCCCGCAGCGGCACCGAACGCGGGGTAGAGCGCGGTCAGCAGCGACAACACGAGCAAGGTCTCCCCGAGTGAGATGATCCGCCAGGCGTAGCTCAACGCCGAGATGACTCCCTCGCCCACCATCGAGCCGACGGCCCGATCGACCATGGTATTGACGTTGCCCAGGGCACTGCCGAGCAGCAGTGGCGGAATCAGCTTCGCGATCGCCCGAAATCCGGGATCACTGACGTCCAGAGTGGCGCGCAAGCGCAACCCGAGGGCACGAATGGGTGGCAGCTGACACAGCAACCGGGCTGCGGAGCCTACAACGAACCCGACGGCCAGGGCGTAGACCCCGTAACGAGGCCCGAACACGGCGGCCGCCACGATCATGATCAGGTTGAACGGAACCCCTTGCATCGCGGACCAGAAGAATCGGCGATGCGACTCCGCCGCTGCAGCGAGCAGGTTGGTACTCGATATCAATACGGTCGCGATGAGCACGATGCGGGTAAGGGAGGCAGCTAGGTCAGCCTGCGGCCCCTTGAAACCAGGCGCCAGCACGGTCACGACGGAGCTCGCCGCCAATGCCATGATCAGCGAACCGAGTCCCAGCACGAGCAGCGACACGGTCAATACGACGGACAGGGTGTGCGCCGATTTGCTTGAGTCGTCGTCTCTAGTGTGCTGCGCGGCAAGAACGGGCACGGTCGCCTTGGCCATGGCGCCCGCGATGAGGGCCAAGACGAGATTCATGAGCCCCTGGGCAACCAGGTAGGCATCCAGTTGTGCCCCGGCCCCGAAAACACCGGCAATCACCACATCGCGGACGAAGCCCAGAATCGCGGAGAAGGCAGTCAGCCCGGTCACCAGCGCAGCCGCTTGGGCGATCCCCGACCGTGCCTTCACGCCTAGCAACATAATGCAGCTGATCGGTTCTACGGGCTGTGAACACACTGGGTAGAGCGTGGGCTTCGCGGAGAAAAGTGGTCACGAACGACACCGAAATCGGCGAACCTCATGGCGTTTGTGACCAACTCTGTCTGGGGTCAGCCGCGCCGGAAGAGCTCTGATCGCTAGCTAGCGGGCGTCGTCGTCCTCGCCGTACACAACCGTTTCCTGCTCGACCAGGTCAGCGTCGTCGGCCTCGCGGATGCCTCGGCTGATGTTCGCGGGTACCGCGTTCGGTCCGGCATCGGCTTCGGCGGACGGGTCGACGGCGACCGCCTGTTCAGCCCAGTCGGCTTCGGGTACCTCAGTGGGCGGAGTGTCAGGGGTGGAGAGGGACATGGCGCTCCTTGATAGTCACAACTGTCGATCAAGGTCTGGACCACCTTATGCCTCCCTGAATAATCCGAGTGCGCAGCCCAGGGACAGCTGCCGAGTCTGATGAAGGAATTCGTCGGATTACTACAGCGAGAGCAGGTCCCCACCTTGTGCATGATCATGATGACACAGCAGACGTGCCTTCGGTGTGCTGCCGCCGATGCAGTGAAGCACGACCCTCGACGGGCTCAGGGCGCAGCAACCTGGGTACAGCACACCCACTCCTTCAGCGACGGCGGCTGCGCCGCGCTGTCCCAAAGATGCTCCGTACGATCTCGGTGCCCGCGGTTCGAGCAAACTGTTTGAACGCACTCGAAGCCGTGATCTGCTCCACCACTGACTTCTCCCGACGTAGCGGGCTGCGTGGCTTTGCCCGCGCGGCAGCCCGCGCCTCACGCTCGGCGGCGGCTTCGGCCCTCGCCCGCTCCTTCGCTGCCACCTCCGCCTGAGCCGCGGCATCCCTCCTCAATCGCTCTCGCTCGGCGGCCTCAGCTCCCGCCTGCAGCTTGCGAGCCAGGATCTCGTGAGCAGAGTCACGATCAAGCGACTGCCCGTACCTCGCCATCAGCGCCGATACCGCGATCCCCGGCCGCAGCACCTCGTCCGGGGTGGGCGCCATGAGCGACTCGGGTGCCCGCATTCGAGTCCAGGCCACGGGAGTTGGTGCGCCATCGGGATCCATCACGGTGACGATTGCCTCGCCGATGCCAAGCTGCTGAAATGCTTCAGTCAGGTCGTAATGCGACTTGGGAAACGTAGCGACGGTTTCCTTGAGGGCTTTGGCGTCGTTGGGCGTATGGGCGCGGAGCTGGTGCTGCACTCGCGATCCGAGTTGTGCCAGTACGTCGGCGGGCACATCTTTCGGTGTTTGAGTAACAAAGAAGATGCCGACGCCCTTGGACCGGATCAGTCGTACGGTCTGCGCGATAGCGTCCAGGAACGCCTTGGAAGCGTCATCGAACAGCAGGTGGGCTTCGTCGAAAAAGAAGACCAGCTTCGGTTTCTCGACATCACCTACCTCCGGCAACTCGTGGAACAGATCGGCGAGCAACCACATCAAGAACGTGGAGAAGACCGCGGGGCGGTCCATCAGGTTGGGCAACTCCAACAGGGAGATCACTCCCCGACCATCCTGGGTCACGCGCAGCAGGTCTGCGGTGTCGAACTCGGGTTCGCCGAAGAAGGCCTCGGCACCCTGATCGGCGAAGGTGATCAAGGTACGCAAGATCACGCCGACGGTTGAGGCGCTCAGGCCGCCCATGTTCTTGAGCTCTGTCTTGCCCTCGTCGCTGGTGAGATGGGTGAGCACCGCGCGCAGATCCTTGAGGTCCAGCATGGGCAGACCGACTTGGTCGGCGTAATGGAATACCAGACCCAGTGACGACTCTTGCACCTCATTGAGTCCAAGCACTTTTGCCAGCAACACGGGTCCGAACGAGCTTATGGTCGCGCGCAGCGGTACACCATTGCCCTGGCCGCCGAGCGCGAAGAACTCGGTCGGGCAGGCTTTTGGCTGCCAGTTCTGGCCGATCTTCTGGGTACGCGCTATCAACTTGTCGTTGGGCTGTCCCGGTGAGGCGATGCCTGACAGATCACCCTTGATGTCGGCGGCAAAGACTGGCACCCCGGCAGCACAGATCTGCTCCGCTATCAATTGCAGTGTCTTGGTCTTGCCCGTACCGGTGGCGCCTGCGACGAGTCCATGCCGGTTCAGCATGCTCAACGGGATGCCGATGGTGGCGTGTGGCACGGGCGCGTCGTTTTCCAGCAGGACGCCGAGCTCGATGGCGGGCTCATCGAAGGTGTAACCCTGAACGATCCGTTGCACGTCCTCGGAG
>JBKOZG010000438.1:0-6800 GCA_046725775.1 Actinomycetota bacterium
TGTATAAGAGACAGGCGCCGAGCCGCGTCCACGTACTGGCTCAGCAGGCTCTTGTCGTTCGCCAACCGGATCGGGTAATAGGGGATGTCGCCTTCGCCGGCGAGCCGGCTCGTTTCACGGAAGCACACCGTGCCCTCGTGCTCCTCCCAGGGGGCGAAGTGCTTGTGCTCGGTGATCCTGGTGTAGGGCACATCAAGGTCGCCGTAGTTCATCACCGCACACCCCACGTAGTCACCTGTGGCGCGAATCTCCTCGAAGTCCAGTGTCCGATAACCGAGCCGGCCGAAGCGGTAGCCGAACCACGCGTCCAGCGGTCCGGTCCAGATGGAGTGGTCGAACCCCTCGCGGTCCGCCTCGGTGTAATCGGTCGACAGCCGCAGCTCGATCCGAGGGTGGTCCAGGATCGCGTCGACGATGGCCGTGTAGCCGTTCCGTGGGATCGCCTGGTGAGGATGGTTGAAGTAGGAGTCCTCGTAGTTGAACCGCAGGGGCAGCCGCTTGAGCACGGCCGCCGGAATTTCGGTTGGCGGCAGCCCCCACTGCTTGCGGGTGTAGCCGAGGAAGAACGCCTCGTAGAGTCGGCGGCCCATGAACTTCAGCGCCTGCTCCTCGAAGTTGCGCGGCTCGGCGATCGAGGAGTCGGCCTGCTTGGCGATGAACGCCCTTGCTTCGTCGGGACTGAGCGCGGTCTCGAAGAGCTGGTTGATGGTGAGGAGGTTGACTGGCAGCAGGTAGACCCGGCCGTGCACCGTGGTCCGGACACGATGGTTGTACGGCATCATCGCGCCGAACCGGTTCACGTATGCCCACACCCGCTCGTTGCCGGTGTGGAAGATGTGCGGTCCGTAGCGATGGATCATCACCTGGGTTTCCGGGTCACGTTCGGTGTAACAGTTGCCCGCAACGTGGTCCCGGGTCTCGAAGACGACAACGTCGTGACCCACCTCGGCGACCTGGCGCGCGATCACCGCGCCAGAGAACCCGGCCCCGGCGATGCCGAACCTCATCGTCCCGCTTCCGATCGATCGTCGCGCCGCCTGAGGGGAAAGATATAGCTCGAGCACCGTGCGGGAGCTGGCGTCGCCATCACAAGCGCAACCCTAACCGCGCCAGCGCCCAGTACACTCGCGCTGGTGCCCGATATCCCGCGTGTTCCCGCTGTCACCGGTGCGGATCGACCGCGGTGGTCTGTCGTAATCCCGGTGCACAACTGCGCCGACTATCTCGCACGGGCGCTGCCTGAGGTGGTCTCCCAGCTAGCAAACCGCGACGACGCCGAGATCATCGTCGTGGACGACGCCTCGAGCGACAACCCGGCGCAGGTGGTCGATCGGCTGGGCCGGGGTCGGGTCGGGTACCGGCCGAATCCGGGGCATCTCGGCGCCGTCGGTACGTTCAACCAGTGCCTCGCGCTCGCGACGGGCGAGTTGGTGCACCTGCTGCACGGCGACGACGCTGTCCTCCCCGGCTTCTACCCGGCCATGGAACAAGCGCTCGCCGAGCCCGCAGTGGTCGCCGCTGTGTGCCGGGTCCGAGACGTCGATGCCCACAACACGCCGCTCTATGCGACCCGGTCCTATCGGAAGGGGACCGGGGTATGGACGAACGCGCTCGAGGTGTTCGCGGTGTCGAACCGCGTACGGGCGCCTGGGATCGTGGTGCGCCGCGCGGCGTATGAGCGCGTCGGCGGCTACCGGACCGACTTGCCGCACGCGGCCGACTGGGATATGTGGACCCGACTTGCCGCGCACGGCCCCGTCGTGTTCGTCGACGAGGTGCTCGCCGTTTACCGGCGGCACAACACCTCGGACAGCTGGCCCCGGATCCGGACCGGAGCGAACGTCCGGGAGCGGGTCACCGCGATCGGCGTGGTGAGCGCTTATGTCGCGCCGAGCCGACGTGCCCTGATCACGCGGAAGGCGTTGGCGTACTCTGTCGTGTTCGCCGCCCGCACGGCGATGTCACAGGTCAAGGCAGGCGAGTGGTCCGCCGCCGGCCGGCAGGCCTACGAGGCCGTCCGCTGTGCGTGGCTGATGCCGGGTGGCGTTCCGGTGCACGAGCAGTCAATCCCAGCGGCCCGCTGAGTTAGCGGGCATTCCTAGGCACGGTCTGCCCATCGGCTGGGCGCTGCCGGGCGCCAGGGCCGACGAGCGCCACGCCCTCGCCGCCGCAATCTGGCACTGACCACCCCTCACGATCCGCCGGTCTCTCACCGCTTACGACCACTGACCCCCTGGAATTAGTCATCTAGCCAAGCCGCGGGTTCCGGCCGTACAAACTGACAACACATGCCCAGCGCGGACAACACAATTGGCGGGCCGGACAACACCTCGGACAACACCTGATTGACAGATTTGCCAAGACAGATGACGTCGGAGGTGGATCAATGGACAGCTCGGCTGACCCGAGGTTCACGGTGCACGGAGGGGTCGGTTCCCGCCCGTCCGATCCTGCGCGGCTTTGTTGCGCGTTGACGCGCTTGTCCCAGGCGCTCGCAATGTGTGTTCCACGGATTGAACTATCCGTAGCGCTCAAGCGCGGAGTCTGCGATTGTCGTGGCTTTCGAACTGAGGAGATCGGGTGGCGCTCAGGAGACGGGGCTTCGTGAGTGTCGGAGCCGTAGTCGCCTGCTGCGCGCTCACCGCCGCTTGTACTCAGGAACCAGAGCAAACGAGGTCCCCCTCACCGACTTCGGCCGCGACAACGCCGAGCGAGTCTCAGATCGAGCGTCAGATGAGACTCGACTATGAAGCGGCCGAGCGGGCCTATCGTGCCAACGTCTCTGAGCAGGACCGGCTGGCCAGGGCGGGTGGCGCTGATCGAGCAACGGCTGCCCTCAAGGCTACGGCCGAGGGCGAGTATCTGTCCTCTGCGGTTGCATCACTAGCGCTCATCAAAAGGCAGGGTTGGCGAGGCACCGGTAGCACGACGATCATGGGCATTGGGAGAGTCGGATGGCAGGAGAAGCATGTCCGGCTTGTGAGTTGCGAGGATGGCAGCCATCTACGACTCTTAGACAACGCAGGTAAGGATGTGACTCCCAGTGGAGACTCGCGGTTCGTCCAGCGTCTCGTAGTCATACGGCGGGCTGGTCGATGGATGGTCTCGACCTTCAGCTCCACACGTGTCAAGACTCTCGAAGGTCAATCGTGCGCGGCATGATCCTTGCCTTGACCTGCGGTGCTGCAATCATCGCCGCCATGCCGGCGCCGGCCACAGCCGACGTCGCCATGTGCAATAGGTGGACGAGGTCATGCAAGATCACCTCTGAGGTTGATGGAACTCGCGGCGGTTCTGCAACGGATAACGGACCCAGGCAAACACAAACGCCGGATGGTCAAGATGACAGTGATCAGAGGGTCCTTGAGGCGGTCAAGAAATTCTCCGCAGCACTGGCTGAGTATGACCGCCGACTGGCGAGCTACAACCGCTGCGTCCTCAGCTTCGATCCGAGTTTGAACACCGCGGGATGTGGTAGCCCACCTACCCCACCAAACCCTCCGCAATTCGGCTCCGATAACTTCTCTGGCCGTGGAAACCAGCCCACCGCCGGCCAGGCAGCTGCAATCGCCGTCGCTCGCCTGCAACTACCGAAGATCGCGCCAGGCATCGGCCCACCGCCGGACACTAACCCATGGAACATGGCCGCAGTCGGCTACCCGCTCTGGCTCTGGGCCGACGGTCCGACCCACGTTGGCCCGATTTCCGACTCCGTCGCCGGTCTATCGGTATCGCTGGATGCTGAAGTGAGCAGCCTGACCTTTCGTATGGGCGACGGCCACACCGTCATCTGCGCCGGATCGGGCGTCCCCTGGACAACGGCAGTGGACCCCGGCACCGAATCTCCAGATTGCGGCTACACCTACGCCAAACCGTCGTTGCCGGACAACACCTACACAGTGGCCGCCGTCGCCAACTGGGCTGTCACCTGGACCAGTAACGGTCAGTCGGGAGTGATCAACGTTCCCGTCGTTGATACCACCGAACTCCCAGTCGGAGAGCTCCAGGTTCTCGTTCGATGATCATTCCAGACCCGCCGCAGTCGATGCCCTGGCGGTCGCACCATCCCCCTAGGGCTTCATGATCATGAAGTCTGCCCCCCGAAAGGAAATCCATGAAGGTTCAGCACTACGCCGCCATCATGGTGGGACTGCTTGTCATACCCGAAGCGCGCAATGGTCTGGGCATCATCCCTAGTCGCAGCGCTGCCACCGCTGTAATTCGGAGCTGACTGCGGGCTCGTGATACTCCGCTGATACCTCACGGGTTCCCACCCACCAGCGCGGCGAACTTGGCCGCAGCTTCTGCCTGCATGCCGGGCATCACGTGGGCGTAGACCTGCATCGTGATCACCACGCTTGAGTGACCCAGCCGCTCGGAGATGATCTTGATCGGTACGCCAGCGCCGAGCAAGATCGTGGCGTGGCAATGGCGCAGATCATGCAGCCTGATCACTGGCGGGGCCGCATCACCAAGATCACGTGCACAGCGGGCCAGCGCCTCAGTGAAGCGCTGGGAGAAGCGCACCGGATTCTGATGTTGACCTTCAAGCGTACCGAACACCAGGGCACCGTCTCGGGCCAAGTCCAAAGAGAGGCTAGCCCGCGTCACTCGCCATCGTCGCAGTGCCTCGACAGTCTGCGGGTCAAGATCAACGACACGCTGGCGGCCGCTTTTAGTCGTGCCCTCGATGAGCTCCGCACCCTGCCCCTTCGTCCGCACGAGGCCGACCGAACGGCGAACGCTCACGCGTGCTCCGTCAATATCGAGGTCTCTCCAGCGAAGGGCCAAGGCCTCACCCCGTCGCATTCCGGTGAACGCGAGCAAGCGCCAGGCAGCACTATCGGCGCACTCGTGCGCGTCGGCCCAGGCGAGGAAGGAGGACAGTTCGGCCGCACTCCATGGGCGGAGTTCCGGCGGCCGGGCCTCCTTTGCCGACGGCGGCTTGGCTCGATCGCATGGATTTGCGATCAGCAAGCCATCACTTATTGCCTGCTGGAGCATGGCCCTCAAGATCACGTGACAGTAGCGGATCGTCCGCGCTGAGAGTCCGGTGCCGGCGGCGTGATCCCGGCGGCCGGTCTTCTCGAGCTTCCGCCACAGCGCCGAGATGCGGGCACCGGTCAGCTGAGTGAGCTTGATATCACCGATCTCGGGCAGGATGTGCAACCGGAAGTTCTGCTCGTAGCTTGCTCTTGTCGAGGGCGCAAGCCGTAGGCCATCGAGGTACAGCCGGGCGAGCTGGCGCACGGTCTTGTTGCTGGACGCCGCGGCCTGAACGCCCTTGCGGATCGCCGCCAGTCGATCGCCAAGTTCGTCGGAGGCTGCCTTGCGTGTGACGAAACCGCGCTTCAAAACCGTGCCGAACGCTCCGTCCTCACGCCAGCCCGCGTATTTGATCATCCAGCGCACGCCGGCTTTGGTCTGGTATTGGTAGACACCGCCCTCGCCGGCCCTTCTGCGCTTCGGCCTGGTCATCGGCTGAACCTCCGTTCGATGTCGTCCAGACCAGCGATGTCTGGCGGGATGATGCTGGCGGCGCTCAGAACCTCGCGCTCCTTGGCCATCTGGCTGAGAGCCCACTCGAGATCTTGTTGTGCATCCCGCCGAGTGTCTGAGGCTTGCTGGTTCCCGCGGAGAGACTCGATGATTGCCGCCGAACGTCTCGCCACATCGGCATGCCTGGCGTAATCACGCAGGATCCGCAGGTGCGGGTCCACCAGGCGATCGGCCGCTGTCATTGGCCCCGGCACTACGGAGTCCCATTCGCCGGCGAACCACTGCGCCGCGTGAAACGGATTTCTGTACTGGCCGGGAGCGATCTCAGCAGGTTGGTCGAGGGGATACAGAAGACTCACCGGCGAGACATCGAGCGCGAGGGCGATAGCCGTAAGCTCCTGGACGCTCAGCGTCTCCTTTCGGCCCGTCTCCAGGTTGACGATGGTGTTGCGCGGGACCGGGAAGCCTTGCTCGGTGCATAAGTCGCTCAATCTCTGAGTGCTTAGTGACTGGGCCTTGCGGAGCGCGCGGACCTTTTCTCCGATAAGCCGAGTCCACCTCGTCGACCAGTCACGGCCCACCTCTTGCTTCACAGCCAAGCACTTTAGGCCATAGTTGCCCATGTAGCAAGCAGTGACCTAAGATATTCACCACGAAACACTGTTGACTACGTTTGTCTTCACAGTGAAGCAATCGGGGGTAGAGCATGGGTCGGCTGCTGACTATCAACCAGGTGTCGGAAAGGACGACGCTGCCCGAGGGCACGCTCCGATGGCTCCGCCACAAGGGCCAGGGCCCGCGCAGCGCGAAGCTCGGTAAGCGAATCGTTTATCGCGAGGAGGATGTCGAGCTTTGGCTCGAGCAGAACCTCACTGACGACACCGACCGGCGGCCGGTCGCGTGACGAGTCCGACCCAGCCCTTGGGGCTATCGCTCGCCGAGGACGCGTTGCGTGCTCAGGAAGCGCTCCGCACCTTGATCGGTAGTCGTCTATTCCTGACCGTCTCAGAAGTTGCGCCGCTCATCCCCATCGACGAGCGCGGCCTGCGGCGCGCAATCGCCGAGGGCACCTTCCCTGGAATTCGGATAGGGAAGGTGATCAGGATCCCGGTCGCGCCGTTCTTGGCCCTGTGTGGCATCGAGCCCGAAGATAGCGAAGGCGAGCCGCGCAGCTCGCCTGTCGCAACGATTCCAATCGGCACCACACGGATCGGACGTGTCCAGCATGACCGCCGATCGGGGTAGCCGCAAGACCACGACACCAGCCGCGGTTTACCGCACAAGTCCGTTAAAACGGGTAC
>JBKOZG010000052.1:0-11411 GCA_046725775.1 Actinomycetota bacterium
GGGCAGCGACAGCCTCAGGCAGTGTCATGCCGAGGTCGATCCTGTTCAGAAGGATCTGGAACACGGTCGTGATGATCATCGAGCCGCCCGGCGAACCGGTCGCCAGGAACGGCTTGCCGTGGCTGAGCAGGATCGTCGGTGCCATCGAGCTGCGCGGCCGCTTGCCCGGTCCCGGCAGGTTCGGATCGGGCGCGGCGCCCTGTGTCGGGGTGAAGTTGAAGTCGGTCATCTCGTTGTTGAGCAGGAACCCGCGGCCCGGTACGACCATGGCGTTGCCGCCGGTCTGCTCAATCGTCAGCGTGTACTCCACGACGTTGCCCCACCGGTCGGCGACCGTCAGGTTGGTGGTCCCCCGCTCATCGGTCAGCACCAACGCGGGCGCCGCGACGGCGCACTGATCGTACGCGCCGTCGGGCACGCCGGGGGCGACCGGCTTGGTCAGGGCCTGGGCCGGGTTGATCTGGCACGCCCGCTCGCGGGCGAACCCCTGGCTGAGCAGTTCGTCGAGCTGCGCGCGCGGGGTGTCGTCGCCGACGTAGCGGTTGCGGTCCGCGAAGGCGAGCGCACTCGCTTCGAGGTACCGGTGCAGCGCCTGGGTCAGCGACAGGTCGCCAAGATCCCAGTTCTCCACGATGTTGAGCCCTTCACCCACCGTCGATCCGCCGCTGGACGGGGTCGGCATCCCGAATACGTCGAAGCCGCGATAGCGCATGTGGGTCGGCCGTGGCGTACGGACGTCGTATCTGGCCAGGTCGGAGGCTTTCAGCTGGCCGGGGCGGATCGGGAACGCCCACGGTACCGGCGGTGCCTCGACGACCGGTGGGTGCTGCACCGTGCGTACGATGTCGGTGGCCAGCTTGCCGTGATAGAAGGCGCCTATGCCCTGCCGGCTGAGCAGGCGGTAGGTCTGGGCGAGATCCGGGTTGCGGAAGGTCGAGCCGACCGCGGGCGGCGCTCCGCCCGGCAGGTACAGCGCACTGGAGGAGCTGAACTGCGAGAATGTCGCGAGGTTCTCGGCGATCATGCTGGCGAACGTCTGGTCGACCACAAAGCCCTGGTCGGCGACCTCGATCGCCGGGCGCAGCGCGTCGCGCAGGGAGATCGTGCCCCACTTCCGCAGCGCGGTCTGCCAGGTCTGCGGCGTCCCCGGTACGCCCACCGAGATGCCGCTGATCCGCGCCTCCTGGAACGAGAATGGCACCCCGGTGGCGGCGTTGACGAAGGCGTCCTGCCGCATTTTCGCTGGCGCGGCCTCCCGGCCGTCGATGGTGTGCACCGTCTTGGTACGGGAGTCGTAGAACACGAAGAAGCCGCCACCGCCGAGACCGGACGAGAACGGCTCGGTCACGCCCAGCGTGGCCGCCGCCGCGACAGCGGCATCGACGGCGTTGCCGCCATCCCGTAGCACGTCGATGGCGACGCGGGTGGCGTCGATGTCCACTGTCGACGCCGCTCCGCCACGCCCGACGGCCACCGGGGCCTTGGTCACGGGTGGCGCCGCCTGCGCCGGCGACCCGTTCAAAAGGGTGCCGGCCAGGGCTGCCACCATCAGTACAGATAACGCAGTCGTACGACGAACGACCATCACGCCCCCACGTGTCCGGGTCTACGACCAGTCCCCTGACTACTACAACCCGTTTCCCGGGCGGAAGACCGCGTCAGTTTGCCGGCAACGGACGGTGATAATACGCCGTCCCGCGGCCGTAAGGTCGCCAACCCCACACCGGCGTGTCGAAGGTGTGGTGGCAGCCATCTTCGGCGCGAGATGATCGATGCAATATACCCCTGCGGGGTAGGCGTCATAGATAGTGGGCGTTCGCACGGCCTGTCTTGCTGGTTCATCCTTTTTGGCGATCCGGGCTGGTCGCATCGGCGCGAACTGGCGGCACACAGCGGCGGAGCTGGCGGGTTAGGTGTGGCGTCTGCTTGGTGTCGCGAAGGCAGCTGGTTTGTCGTTCAGTCAGGTTCGCTCGCCGTCTTCACCTCACCGGCCTGGGCGCAAAGCGTTCCGGTGATTCTCATGCTTTTGGTGTTCATTGGTTCGGCCGGTCTCGCTGGGGGCCACTATGCCCACCGTGGGCCGGGGTGCTGGGCGTGGAGGTGATTCCGGTCCAGACGACGTCGAGGAGTCGATCGACTGCCGTGGTGGATGAGTTTCCAGCCGCGGCGAGGGCGTGAAGGCAATAGCTGGCCAGTTCCTGGGCGGGAACGTCTTGTCGTACCGGGCCTGATTCGGCTGCCTCGGCCACCAGGCCTGAGAGCAGGTGGATTAGCTGCTGCTGCGATTTGCGGATCTGGGGGCTGCGGTGCAGCACCGCTGCTAGCTCGTCGTCGCCGTGGCGGCGGCGCTTCCGACAGATGTCGGCGTACCTTCTCAGTATCGCCTGCAGACGAGTTACTGGATCGGCTGTCCGCTGCTGGATCCGTCTTAGTTCTGCCAGGTGGGCCTGGACGTGGCGTTGATGCCAGGTGCTCAAGATTGTTTCCACATCGGGGAAGTACTTGTAGAGCGTCGCCCGGCCAATTCCGGTCGCTTCGGCGATGTCGGTCATGGTCACCGCCAGCAAGCCGCGGCTTTGTACCAGGCTGCTCGCGGCGTCCAAGATCGCCTCGCGCACTTCTTGTCGATGCGTCTCCACCGTCTCAGTCCACAATTTCGGCATACTTATAGCATACTAGTCGACGCTACCGTTACACTGTGTTTTGAACGATACGATATGTCTTAAAAATGGTTTGTCTGTCCTGATAGTCGCAGTCACGGAGAAGATCAGAATGAACGATATGGAGCGCCAACATGGTGAAGCTGGCCCGCCAGCCGACGCCAGCCCAGAGGGAAGAATCCGCTGGACTGCCGGTGTACCACGATGGGTCAAGGTGTTCGTCATCACTGCGCTTGGGCTCGCACTCCTGATAGTCGTGGGGATGTGGCTTGCCGGCGGCCGCCACGGCCCCGGCCGGCACCTCTCTTCTGCCGGGTACGACACCCCAGTGGTCTATGGCGCCAAAGTCGTAAGCTTCTTCAGCGCAGCCGACGCATCGGCTTTGAGCTGGCGCTGATGCCGATGCCTCCAGCGTTGCGGCGGGCCATGCTGGCAGCGCACATCATCTGCTCCGTCGGCTGGCTCGGTGCCGCGGCCGCCTATCTGGCCCTCGGCGTGGCTGCCGAAGTGAGCATGCAGCCGCAGGTCGCACGCGCGGCCTGGATCGGCATGGAAATCAGCGGCTGGTTCGTGATCGTGCCGCTCGGCTGCCTGGCGTACCTGACCGGGCTGGTCCAGTCGTTGGGCACACCATGGGGACTGTTCAAGCACTACTGGGTCGTCATCGCCCTAGTGCTGACGACACTCTCCCTGGCCGTCATGCTGCTCCACATGCCCAGCGTCAGCACCCTAGCCGGCCTCGCACGGACAGCCGACGACGCCGCTGCCAGCCGACTCGGCGGCGATGTCCTCCATCCCGCGCTCGGGCTCCTCGTGCTGATTGTCATCACCGTGCTCAATGTGCACAAACCCCGCGGCCTCACCCCATATGGGCAATACAAACAAACCAAGGATCCGAAAGGCAGCGCCAAAAACGTGCCCGCTCGGTAGCCAGCTAAAGATCCAGCTCGCGGCCCGCGGAGGTCGGGTTGCTCAACGAGACGAAGATCGCATGTCCGTGCGCGAATCGAGACGCGGCCGGCGTTTGTGCTGGGACGAAGCATGCGCGCGTGTTCGGCCGCCCGGAGCCGTGAATAGCTCGCAACTCAGCCCGGACGAGGCTGGGTCAGGGCGTTTAGGACATTTGATGTACTCCACCGACTTGCTGGTTACTCCGGCGCTGTGGTCGCTCAGTCTTGCTGCCGCTGGCGGTGTCGCTCTGCTCACGTTTCGGCGCTTGTGATCACAAACGACCTGAGTGAGTTCAGCGCGGAGCTCCTTCGGCTCTGACCCGGCCAGACGTACCGAGCCACGAGAACAGCGCCGAAGATCAACAACCCCATAAGACGAGGTTCCCGATGATCATTAAGGTCATGCCCCATCCACTCATGCCAGGGCCGCGGCCTAAGTCGACGAAGCAGGACGTCTGTTAGGCAACGGACAGATCCCGGCGGCGCAGCGCCCAGAGGCCCACGGCGATGAATGCGGCCGCCGCCGTGAGCAGGCCAAGGAGCGGCCCGGCCGTCACCTCTCCGACGGGGAGCGCAGGCACGTGCGTGAACGGGGAAAGATCGCGTACCCAGTGCGGCGAATTCAGCAGCGGACCGATCTCACTGGCCAGGAACGTCGCGACCAATACCGCCCAGGCGAAGGGCGCCGCTCGCCGGGCCAGGCCGTACAAGGCCACAGTGACCCCGACGAGTACCCAGACTGCGGGCAGCCGTACGATCGCCGCGAGCAGATCGGCGCCCAGAACACTGCGGTCACCACTTTCCGCAGCGTGGGCCAGACCGACACCCAGCCCACTGGCCAGCATCAAGATTCCGGTACCGAGCACCGCCATGATGATGTGGCTGAGCGCCCACCGCAGCCGACCGGTTGGTGGGCTCAAGATCAGATCGGCCCGCAAGGCCGACTCCTCACTCTGAAGGCGAAGAGTGGAGCTGATCCCGTACGCCGCTGCGAACACGGCGACGAAGCTCAGCTCCACCGCCACGAAAGCTTTTGTCAGCTCACCGACGCCACCCAAGGCGGTAATGAGCTGTCGGGCTACCGGAGTGCCTAGCATGTCCCCGATCCGTGTCACGATCTGGCCGACGATGAGGCTGAGCAGTACGAACCCGGCCAGCCAACCGAGGAAACCGGCTCGCTGCAGCCGCCACGCCAGTCCGAAGGGGCCGGCGAGCAGCGGGGGAGCTTCTGCGGCGCCTCGGCGTTGGGGCAGTAGCCCCGCCCCAAGGTCGCGATGCTGGGCCAGCACGATCGCCACCGCCACCAAGACCACGCCGAAGGCGACGGGTAGCAGGGCCAGTGCCCACCGGTCGCCGGCGTACGGTCGGATCTGCTGCGCCCAGCCAATCGGAGACAGCCAACTCGGCCACGCAGGCTTGTTTCCGCGTCCGATGGAGTCGCCCGCGGCTCGCAGCAGATAGGCCACGGCAAGCGCGATCACGGCCAGACCTCGTGCCGCGCGGGCGCTCACCGTCAGCTGCGCGGCGACTGCTCCCACGCCAGAGAAAGCGAGCCCGCCCACAATCCAGCTCAGCCCGAAGGCCAGTGACCCGCCCACCGGAAGTCCCGCCAGCATGAGCGCCGGTGCCGTGGCGACTCCGATGCCAATCACGCCGATCACCGAGGTGATCAGCGCCGCGGCGAGGGATGCGAAGCGCCCGATCGAGCCCCCGGCCAGCAACTCATAGCGGCCCAGCTCCTCATCGGCCCGGGTGTGCCGGATAACCACGAGCGCAGCGAACAGGCCAACCATAACCACGCCAAATCCGGTCAGCTTGATCAGTCCGATGGCCCCGAGCGACGTCGGGTCGTAGACGCGGCCATAGAGCGCAAGGAGGGCGGGCGTGGCATTGAAAAGCGCAGCTGCGAGGGCACGGGCATTAAGGTCCGGATACAACCCGGCAGTGGCTGCGGCGCTACCGCCCGCCACGCCGGCAAACGTCGCGACACAGATCGGCAGCAGTAACTTGTCCCGGCGAAGGTTCGTCGCGAGCAGGGCCCTCGTGCCATTCAACTCGTTCATGACGAGCTTGCGCTGGACGCGGGCGCCGGCTCGGCGACCGCCGCGTTGCGCTCGTAGTGGCGTAAAAACAGCTGCTCTAGTGTCGGTGGTTGACAGGTCAGGCCGGCGATCCCGTACGGTCCGAGCTCGGTCAGCAGCGCACCGATCTGTTCAGTCGGCACCGCGCAGCGCAGCCGGTTGCCCTCCACGTCGACCGCGCTCGCACCGGGCAGCCGAGTGAGATCGGGCGGGATGGAACGCAACATCACATCGGCGGTGGTCTCAGTGACATGCCTCATCTCGGCCAGCGTTCCGGTCTCGACATTGCGGCCCTGACGGATGATGCTGACCCGGTCGCAGAGCGCCTCGACCTCCGACAAGATGTGGCTGCTCAAGAACACCGTTCGGCCGCGCTGTCGCTCGGCATGGATGCACTCGGCGAAGACCTCTTCCATCAGCGGATCCAGCCCCGTGGTCGGCTCGTCAAGGATGAGCAGCTCCGTGTCGCTTGCCAGCGCTGCAACCAGCGCGACCTTTTGACGATTGCCCCTGGAGTAGGCAGTGCCCTTCTTTGTCGGATCAAGCTCGAAGCGTTGCAGCATCTCGTCGCGACGCGCCCGGTCCACGCCACCGCGCAATCGGCCAAGCAGGTCGATAACCTCACCACCGGTGAGCTGCGGCCACAGGTTGACCTCGCCAGGCACGTACGCGAGCCGCCGGTGCAGGGCGGTTGCGTCGGCCCAGGGATCGCCGTCGAGCAGGCGGACGGTCCCGGCCGTCGGCCGCAGCAGCCCAAGCAGGATGCGAATGGTAGTGGACTTACCCGCGCCGTTTGGGCCGAGGAATCCGTGGACTTCTCCTTGCGCGACGGTGAGATCCAGGCCGTCGAGTGCCCGGGTCCGGCCGAAGTCCTTCACGAGTCCCCGCACACTGATCACATCTGACATTCCTTTATGGTACGCATCGTTCATTAAGTTCCGAAAGTTATGGTACTTCTGTAAGCTCCAACGCTATGGAAGCCGAACCTGATCTTCAGCAGGCTGGCGATTTTGTGGAGCGTTTCGCCGCCGCCATGGTGGCCAGCGGTATTCCCCGGATGCCCGCCCGCGTCTTCGCGCTGCTGCTGAGTCGCGACGACGGCTCGGCCACTTCTGCAGAGCTGGCTGCGGCACTGAAGGCGAGTCCGGCCGCCATATCTGGCGCGGTGCGGTACCTCATCCAGCTGCATCTCATCACCAAGGCACACCGGCCGGGGGAGCGGCGCGATGTCTATCGCCTGCTTTCGGATCACTGGTACGAGATGGTCGGCAACCGGGAGCACGAACTCAAGCAGTGGGCCACGCTGAGCCGGGAGGGAGTGGATGTGGTCGGGCCCGGCACACATGCCGGCCGCCGGCTTGAGGAGACCGCGCGCTTTTTCGAGTTCTTGATGGATGAGATGCCGGGCGTCCTGGACCGGTGGCGGAGCGAGGCTCGCTAACCCGCCGAGAAGTCGGCAGTGCGAGGGCATCGCCGACGGCATCCGCGCCGCGCCGCGAGCGTGGACGCGTCCTTGGTCGCGAAAAGGATCATCGGCAACGCCGTGCCCATGTCGACAGGTGCGGTCGGTTCTCGCTCGGCGAGCACGGTGACGACATAGCTCCGCCCTGTCTGGGTGGCGGCCAGTGGGCCGGGGCAAAGACGGAGTCGCCTCCGCACGTGCAGAGGCCCGGTCAGGCGGGCTCGCACCGCAAGCTAGATCGCGACGTGCACGATCGCTGTGAGCGAGGCAGAGCTTCAAGAGGTTGTAGTCGCGAGTGGGCGGCCGCCCGCTGAACGAGCCCTGCGGCCAGCCGAGTGGCGCTCGCGACGGACAACGGGCGGTAGGGTAACGCTGGCCCTTGACCACACGGGCGGCACCCATAGGCACTGGACTGAGATGAGAGCGCTTCCGCTCTTCGGATGATGAGCCGGGCTGGCAGCGACCGAGCCAGCGATTGGAAGGTGCTCGATGACAACGGATCCATCGATGAATGCACCGTACGTCTCCACGGGGCAACTTCCACCCGCCGAGGATGTCGGCCTCTTGGTGGCGGAGGCCTATGAACGTTTCCGGGCAAACGCCGACGGCGACGTTTCGCATGTGTATCCATCGCTCGCAGCTGTT
Organism: Actinomycetota bacterium; assembly: GCA_046725775.1. Lineage (GTDB taxonomy): Bacteria > Actinomycetota > Actinomycetes > Propionibacteriales > Propionibacteriaceae > Microlunatus. The sequence goes on from JBKOZG010000052.1 coordinate 7,799, forward strand.
GATCCTGACAGGTTCGGCATCTGTGTTGCGAACACACGGGGTCTCACGGCCATGGCGGGAGATGCGGAGGTCGAGTTCACGATCATGAGTGTGGCGAAGCCGTTCGTGTTCGCGCTGATGTGCGGGGTCCATTCGCCGAAGACTGTTGCTGAGTTTGTCGGCCTCAATGCGACCGGCAGGAGGTTCAACTCAGTTGCCGCGATCGAGGACCGACTCGATGGCAGGACCAACCCGATGGTCAATCCGGGCGCGATCGCAACGACGAGCATGTCCCCCGGCGGCGATACGGAAGAGAAGTGGCGCTTCATTCAACAGGGCTTGTCACGTCTTGCAGGCCGTGAACTTCAGATCGATGAGGAGGTTTTTGCCTCGGCTTCGGCGACGAACTCGATCAATCGCGCGATCGGTGACCTGCTTCGCAGCTACAGCAGGCTGGCCACCGATTCGGAGGGGACGGTTGACCTCTACACGAGGCAAAGTTGCTTGAGAGTCACCGCTCGCGACCTCGCCGTAATGGCGGCGACGCTCGCCTCAGGCGGGGTGGATCCGTTGACGGGGGACCAAGTTGTTGATCAGGTGAGCTGCCGGTGCGCGCTCGTGGTGATGGCGACAGCCGGCCTCTATGAGACCTCTGGGGAGTGGCTGTACATGATCGGGTTGCCGGGAAAGAGTGGCATCGGTGGCGGGATCGTCGTGGTGTCACCCGGCAAGGGCGGGCTGGGTACGTTCGCGCCGCGGCTCGATGTAGCTGGTAACAGTGTGAAGGGCCAACTCGCGGCGGCGTTCCAGTCACGCCAACTCGGTTTGGACCTGTTCGTATCCGCGCCTTAGCGGTCCGAGCTGGCTCAGGTGTTCGCAGACGATCGGGGCCCGGCTGTGTCGTGATGCGTCGGCATTGGCTGGACGTCGGCGGAAGTGCCGCGACCACAGTCCATAAGCTGACATCAAACAGCTGGTCGCCGAGACAGCCGTCGATTCGCTTTCGCGGCATATCCGGTACAGCAGTCGTGATCACATTGACCAAGCCTGGATTTGATAGCAATCAGCATGCAGGGAGCGGAGCAGTGGTAGCACAGCGGCGAATTGTGGTCGGCGTCGATGGATCGAAGTGCAGTGAAATCGCGCTCACGTGGGCGGCCGACGAAGCCGAGCACCGAGGCGCGACACTGGTGGCGGTAACGACCTGGACGGCGCTTCCTCCGCCCATCGTGTACCCGTACGCGGGCTTCCCCGATCGCGACCCCGGCGATCCTCGCGAGGCGGCGATGAGCGCCCTGGGCGAGCTTGTCGTGAGAGTGTTGCAAGACAGGCCGAACCTGTCGGTGGAACTGCTTGCCATTCCGGGAGACACGGCCAAGGTGCTCATCGAGCAGTCCCGAGATGCTGACTTGGTGGTCGTAGGTGCACGGGGAACCGGTGGCGTTACTGACTGGCTGCTCGGCTCGGTCAGCCAAAGGTCGCCCAGCACGCTTATTGCAGCGTTGCAGTCATACGCTGACAGCGGACGGAGCCTCCAGGCTAGGCGTGGCGGGCGCGATCATGACCTCCCGCAGGACTACCCGGGAGTCAGCGTGGACAGTCTCGTCGTTTTCGGCGATGAGGATGCGAATTTGTTGCAGTGTCGAAGTCGGCAGCCGTCGTCGTAGTGCGGCGGCCTCGCCTCCACTGGTGGAACCGCTGGACGCACTCAGTTGGCGGAGCGATGTTAAAGGAACGCACTGCCCTTGATCGTCGTCCCGCCGGAGCCCCACGCCGGGCGCAGCAGCATCAGCTCGAATTGATTCACGAAATCCAGGTGATCATGAGCTGAGCAACCTGCTCAAGATTCGCAATATCGGCGGAGTGGCCCTGTTTTGTTCGGCACAACGTATCTGTGGTTAACACCGGCATTCGCAGGCGTCCCGCCCAAGGGCATCCTTTGGTCCATCACTCGAAACTCAGCCCGGACGACGGGCTCCGGCATAGGGCATGTAGGACATTTTGATGTACTCCACCGACTTGCCGGGCCGAGGTGCGTGGATGACTTGCCCATTACCGGCATAGAGGCCCACATGGCTGATGTCGCTGTAGAAGAACACCAGATCACCCAACTGCAGATCCGACTTTGCCACGCGCTGGCCGCGGCTGAACTGCTGTCGCGACGAATGCGGCAGGCTAACGCCGACCGATCCCCAAGCCATCATTGTCAGCCCCGAGCAGTCCCAGGAGCTCGGGCCGGCACCACTGCGCGCATAGGGCTCACCGAGCTGAGCCTTTGCGTAGGCCAAAGCCTTGGCTCCCTTGCTACTACCGGTGGCTGAGCTGGGTGTTGAGTCCGGCGAGGCCGTCGTCGCAGCCCGGCTCTCCGCATTGGTCTTTGCTGGCGCCTTGGTTGCAGCCCGGCTCTCCGCATTGGTCGCTGGCGCGTTGGTTGCAGCCCGGCTCTCCGCATTGGTCGCTGGCGCGTTGGTTGCAGCCCGGCTCTCCGTTTTGGCTTTTGCTGGCGCCTTGGTTGCAGCCCGGCCTTCCGCATTGGCCTTTGCTGTCGCCTTCTTCTCGGCCTCGGCGAGCTGCTTTTGCTGATCCGCGGTGAGCTTGGCCAGCACCTTCTTGGCCTGGTTGAGCTTCTTGTCCGAGGCGGCGGTGAGGGACTTGAGCTGCTTTTCCTTCTCGCCTAGGGCTGCTAGGTCGGTTTCGGCGGAATGCTCGAGTGCAGCAAGGTTCGCCTCTGCCTGCTGGTAGTCCTGCAGCGCCGAGTTTTGATTCTCGCTTACCTTCTGCACCGTGGAGATCTGGCTCAGAAATCCCTCGGTATCGGGGGTCACGAAGAGGTGGGCAGCAGTATCGAGGCTTCGGTTCTGGAATCGGGCAAGAGCGATCTGGCCGACCTGCAGCTTCAGCCGCCCAACCTTTTCGGTCTGGGCTTGGACGTCAGCCTGCTTTAACCTCAATTGCGCGCGGCCCTCCTTGATCTGCTCCTCGACATCGGTGTACTGCTGGTCGATGCCAGCCGCATCGGTCTGCAGCTGCCCGATCAAGGCTCGCGCCTCTGCTACCGTTAGCGGTGGTTCCGCCGAGGCCGGCAGGTTGGCTGGAAGAACGACCAACGCGCTCAAAACCACCGAGGCAAACCAAAGGGCAGCGACGCATGGGCTCCGACGGATCGATGGCGCCCAGCCAACCCCGATTGCGCGTGAGGTCACGCGCGCAGTGATATTCACAGTTCCCCGACTCCTGCGTTCCCCGAGCCCTGCGCGCAGCTCTCATTAGTGCTGACTCAGGCCTCCCCAGATCTGAGCACAGCTTGAGAACTGTCATGGACGTGCCTACTGAGCGGTGCATGACGGTGGCGTCACCTGGAGTCACCGGCCAGTGAGTGCCACATTAGGTCACGGTTTGATAACTGGCAATCATGATCGCTGATATTTGGTCAACAAGCCACCACGCGCAATCCCGTCAGCACATGATCTTGGCTTGCTCTGGCTAGCGCCGAAATCTGACAGAGACAACGCCAGAGCTCAGGTCGCCTCCGACTTGGGCGCAACCTCTGCTTTTGGAATGCGGGTGCGTGTGACGTGTGAAGTGTGTCCAAGGTCGCCTATGTCCGCCACCGTGCGGGACGGTTGGCCGACAG
>JBKOZG010000449.1:0-6827 GCA_046725775.1 Actinomycetota bacterium
CCCCGCCTGTCGCAACCCACAACTGCTCGTAACCCTGCCGATATGCCCACCTCTCAAGGTGCGCGAGCAGAAGCCGTCCGATACCTGCTCCGCGACGGTCGCGCCGAACGATCATGCCCAGCACCCACGGCGAGCGGTCGCGGCGTTCCTCGATGTCGAACTGACCGAGACCGACCGCACCTAACGCTCCACTCTGGTCGCTCGCGACCCACGTCATGGGAAGCCCGCTGCGTCCGGCCTCGCGTACCGTGGCGGCATGCAACGAGTCACGGTCGATGGGTTCAGGAGCATGTCCCCACTCCAGCCAGCGAAGATCGGTCACCGCCTCAATCAGGTCGGATCTGTCGGCTAAGAGATGAACGACAGCCGCAGCGAAAGCGGCTTCCTCAATCACAGCTACCCAGCAGACGACACCATTGGGGGAACGCAAGCGCTGCCCACTCCCCTGTGCCGTTGGCGGACCCGCATGCCGACATTGCTTGGCGATTGCTGTCAAGTGCGGAGGAAGGCCAGGACGGCGAGGACGCGGCGATGCTGGTCAGGTGACTCAGGGAGCCGGAGCTTCTGGAAAATCTGGGTGACGTGGGCCTCGACCGTGCGCTCAGTGACGAACAAGCGGGCGGCGATGGCTCGGTTGGACATGCCCTCGGCGATCAGCCCGAGCACTTCCCGTTCCCGGTCGGTCAGGTCGGCGAGCGGATTGACCCTGCGCCGGCGTCCGACGAGGCGGGAGACGATGGTTGGGTCGATCACGGTCTCGCCGTCGACGATGCGTCGTAGCGCGTCGACGACGGTGGCAATGTCGAAGACTCTCTCCTTGAGCAGGTAGCCAACTCGTTCCGGGTGCTCCTGAAGAAGTCGTATGGCGTACGCCGGTTCGACGTATTCCGACAAGACCAGGACGCCAACCTGCGGCAACTCCGCGCGGATGGCCTGGGCGGCGACTAGGCCCTCGTCGGTGTGGGATGGCGGCATGCGGATGTCGACCAGCGCTACATCCGGTCGGTCCACACGCACGTGATGAAGCAAACCTTGGGCGTCTCCGACCTCGGCGACTACGTCGATGCCGGCATCTTTGAGTAGGCGGACAATGCCCGCTCGGGTGAGCATGACATCGTCGGCGACCACTACCCGCACGGCAGCTCCGCCTTCCGTCGCGTCCGCTCGACGGTCAGGCGGCCGCTTAGCGCACCCACCCGATCGGCGACGTCGACGAACCGCGAAGTTCGGTTGCTCCCATCGTCCTCGACTGTGATCATTAGCCATTCACCGTCCTGAACGATATCGACGGTCACATGACTGGCGTCGCGGTGTTCGGCGTCGTCAAGCCCTTCGGCGACGAGGAGATAAGCGGCCGTCTCGACCGCGGGAGCGTAGCGCCCCTCGGCCATGGCGCGGATCTCCATCGGCAGCGCAGCGGTCTCGGCGAGGGTCACCACTGCCGGTGCAAGGCCCGCTTCGGAGAGGATCGCCGGGTAGATCCCGTGGGCGAGAGTTCGAAGCTCACTCAGGGCAGCATGGGCTTCGACTGTCGCCTCGGTTAGTAGCGAGCTGGTGGGCGCGTCACCATCGGCTTGTGCCTGAGCACGGGCGAGCCGGAGGTCGTAGGAGAGTGCCAGCAGGCGCTGCTGGGCGCCGTCGTGGAGATCGCGTTCCAGCTGGCGACGCTCGGCGTCGCCGGTCTCCACAATGCGGATCCGGGACGCTCGTAGCTGATCGAGTTGGGCGAGCGTCTCGGCCCGCAGCCGCTCGTTCTCCAGCGCCAGCCGGACGGCGGCTCCGATCGCCCGCTCAAGATCAGGCAGAGCTGCGGTGTGCGAGACGATGGCAATCCTGCGGTCATCGCGTACGAGTGGTGTCAGCGTACGACCGGGGACCGTCGTCGGCTCGTGTACCGGCCGACCCGCTGCATCCACGTACCGCTGGGAACCCGCAAGCCAGTAAGCGATTTGGAGTTCGGGATCACCGACCGCTTGAGCGAGTGCAGTCTGAACAGATCCTGGCGGCGGCGCCTGGCCGAGGTTCGCGGTGATCTGGGCGACGGCGCGGCGCTGAAGCCGCAGCCGGACCGTCGCCCAGACCAACGCGGCCGCAAGCAGGACGACTGCGACGCATTCGGCGATGAAGATGGTCTGAAAGACCGGCTGGGAGGGGTCTTCGAGCGGCGTTGAGTGCAGGACCACGGCATGGGCGAGAACGGCGCCGGCCAACAGAGTCGCGGGCAGCGCGAACGGCAAGAGCGCGCGGCGAGCCGGGCTTGAATCTGTTAGCAGCCGCCATGCGATGACTACAACTGATGCGAGTGCCGCAGCTGCTATGAACCAGCGGTCTACCGACTCGATCCACCTCGCCAGGCCAGGCAGCGACTGCAGTAGAAAGACGTTGTCGGTGCAGTTGGCCCAGCAGTTGGGGTCAAAGAATGGATGACGAACCAGCGCCAGCCCGAGCCCGGCAAGTGTGGCTTCTAGGTAGACCGCGAGTGCCAGAGGCCGCGCGACCGTCCCGTGCAGCCGGCCACTTGGAGCGGCGAGCAGGAGATTCAGCAAGAGCGGAAGGATGAAGCCAGCGGCAAACATGGCGAAGCTGCGGACCAAGGGCGGACCGTTGTCCCAGCCAACCCAGATGGGTGCAAACCAGGCGACACCGGCGATGAAAGCAAGATCACCCATACGCCCCGCAGGCCCTAAAAAGGAACTGACAAGACCGGCCAGGATCAGTGCGACGCCACCCCCTAGGGCGAGCGCTGCGTCGAGAGCGGAGGCTCCGGCGTATGTCGTGTGACGGCCGGGACCAATAGCGATAGCGAGCGCACCCAGCCCGAATGCGAATGCTGCCAGTCCAGCGGCGAGCCGGGCCAGCCTCCTCTGCCGTGTCAACACAGCTGCCACGCCTGATTCTGGCATGTAACCGCCTATCGGCCGCGTCCGTGCTGGCCACAGTTCACACTGGAGGAAGCCACGATGTGCCAGGCGACGCCGACTCCTAGCGTCAAGCGCAAATCTCACTGAGAGGAGTTGATCATGTCATCCATGAATAGCCTGGCACGGCTCGGGATGATCAGCGTTGCCGTGGCGGCCGTCATACTGGCCGGGGGTGCAGCGGTGGCGAATCAGCCAGCAGTAAGGCCGGAGGAGCCGCCCCGCCGGTCGTGCTGCAGATGGGCAATGCCTACGGCGATTTGAACAGTCTCCCCGCGGTGGAGTACTTCGTGTCCCAGGTCAAGGGGCGCTCTGGCGGCAATCTCCGCGTGGAGTTGAAAAACACCTATGGTGACTATGCCGACGATGCTGAGCAGCTGGTCGTGCGGGGGGTTGCCGCCGGTCAGCTGGATCTGGGCTGGGCCGGAACTCGGGTGTTCGACACTATGGGGGTCACCAGCTTCCAGGCCCTACAGGCGCCCATACTGATCGACAGCTACCGCTCGAGGAAGCAGTCATCAAAGCGGGCATCCCCAATCAGATGCTCCATGGCCTAGACAAGCTCGGAGTGGCTGGTCTGGGAGTCCTTGCTGACGGACTCCGCAAGCCGGTCGCGGTTAAGCGCCCCTTGCTCAGCCTCACTGACTGGCACGGAGTCAAATTCGGCACCCTCACGTCGCAGGGCCAGGCCGAGGCGATCCGGGCACTCGGCGCAACGCCGATGGAGGTCTTCCGGCGCTCGCGCAACGAGGCGCTCAGCTCCGGCCATCTTCAGGGTCTTGAGATGAACCTGCGCGTCTACGAAACCAGCGTCCCGGCGCACGCGGTGCCCTACGTGACGGCGAACGTCAACCTGTGGCCGCAGCTGGATGTGCTGCTCGCCAATCCCGAGCGCCTCTCCACGCTCTCCGCGCAGCAACGAGGCTGGCTGGAGCAAGCGGCCCAAGACGCTATCGGACAGTCCACCACTCTCGCCAACCATGACGAGACAAGCGTGGAGCACGCCTGCCAGGCAGGCGCCCGCCTCGCCAACGCCTCGAAGGCCGACCTAGCTGCGCTGCACAACGCTTTCGCACCGGTATATACCAACCTCGAGCAAGACGCCCAGACCAAGGCGTTCATCCAGCAAATTCAGGAGTTGAAGCGGTCAAGACAAGCGGGAGAGCCGCACATTATCCCGGCTGGCTGCAGCGGTAAGGCACCAGGGCAAGCCGATGAGACGTCCGCGGCCGCCCCTGCGCGTCTGAACGGAACCTACCGCTATGAACTCACCAAGGAGGACGCCCGCAAATTCAACGACCCGGAGATCGATGCGTTTCCCCACGTCAATACGGTGAAGTTGCGGGACGGTCAGGTGGAAGGCGGCTGCTTCGGCCAGGGCGCCACCTACTCAGTCACGGGGAACCGGATCAGATTCGAGTCTCCCGAATCCGGGTCCCACCTGATCTTCACTTTCTCCATGGACGCCAAGGGCAATCTTCACCTCACGCCAGTTCAGCCTATGGAGCCTCGCGATGTGTTGGAGTGCTCGTACAAGCCCTGGATCAAGATCGGCTAAGAATCGTCGACACAATCGTCTCGCCGCCGAGAGGAATCTCGGCGGCGAGGCGCGTCCCCATCCCAGGAAAGCTTTCGATTTGAAGCCTGCCGCCGAGAGTCTCGACTCGATCGGCCAGACCGCGCAGGCCGGATCCTCGGCCGGCGTCGGCTCCGCCGACTCCGTCATCAGCGACCTCTACAGTGAGCTGGCCGTCATCCGTCGTGACCACAACGGTGACGCGTGAGGCGGCTGAATGTTTGGCCGCGTTGCTGAGTGCCTCTGTGCAGATGAAGTAGGCGGCCGCCGCAACCCGAGCGGGCAGCTCGGCTTTCGTGACTTCGAGGCTGACCTCGAGCGGGACGTAGCGTACGAGGTCGTCAAGTGCGTCGCCCAGCCCCTGTTCGGTCAATACCCGCGGATGTAGGCCGTTGGCCAACCGATGCAGCTCCTCCAGCGTGTGCTGTAGCTGGTCCTCCGCGCGGGCTATCTGAGTCTCGGTTTGCTCGCCGGTGGCCGAGCGCCGCCCATTGCGAAGGATTACATCCAGTGCCCGAAGTCGGGCCGCGGCACCGTCATGCAGGCGATTCTCCAACCGGCGACGTTGCTCATCGCCTGCCTCGAGAATCCGACTTCGCGAGGCCGCCAGCTCTTCGACCTGGGCCTGCACTTCAGCGCGGAGCTGCGCGTTGGCAGCTGCGAGCTGGGCGGCGGAACTAACAGCCTCCACCAAGCCGGGGTCGTCAAGTACCGAAGGGTCGTGGATCAGCGCCGCGACAGGCTGTCCCCTATGTTCGAGGAGCGTCATCGAGCGGTTGAAATCGGGCCTTGGCAGGGTCAGTGCACGGCCATCGGTATCGACGTAGGCCTCGCGGTCTGGCAGCCAATATCCGATCTCAAGGGACGGATCGCCAAGAGCTCGGGACAGCTCTTCTCGGAGGGTGCCGGAGCGTGCTTCGCCGAGCTCGACAACAAGGTCAGCGATGAGCACACGCTGCCACGGGGCGGCCAGCAGACCGGCCAGCAGACCTCCTGCGAGCAGGCAGAGGGTTACCTCGTACAGGACTAACGAGAGAACACTCACATCTCCCGCGGGCAGCAGCATGCGGGCGGCGGCTGTTCCGGCTAGGACCAGACTCAGCCCGGAGGCTGCTTGCAGCGCGATGCGACGCGCTCGCCGCAGCCATCCGATGGATCGCACATAGACGCGCGCGCAAACCACCACTAGGAGAGCGGCCAGGATGATCGTGGCAGCTTCGTCGCGCCAGATCGGCGTGATGATCGCCGCAGCGTAGCCGACAGCGATGGCGCCTCGGGTGAGTTGTGACCTGGACCGCCAGGAGGGGTATGTGAGCAGTAGGTGTACGAGTGGTCCGCGGTGCAAGTAGACGGCATGCGTGGCAAGCCAGGCTATTGCGGCTGCGCGAACCTCGGCAAAGTTGCCCAGGAACCAGGTAAAGCCCGTTGCCACCATCAGCCAACCCGTACGGCCTTCCGGGCGCTTCCAGACAGCGACGAGCCCGCAACCGATGAGGGTCCAGCCGGTGGCCAGATCCAGGATCCATTGGCCTGACGCGCCGGGGTTGCCGCCCACCAACTCTGCCGCCAGCCCGACCGCAAGCCCGGCCAGCCCGACCAAACCAAGCCGCGACATCGTCACGCTCAGCCGACGAGGGCGGCAAGCGTCTCCCCGGAGAGCGCGCTCTTGGGGATGAAGCCACAGGCAGGTGCCGTCTGGATTCGGGGCCCATACGCCGCCGCATCCCGGCTGGAGATCAGCACGATGGCCGGGCCATCCGGGAAAGCGGCCAGCTGCTCCGCCACAGCCAGCCCATCCAGATCGGGCAGCTGGACGTCGAGCAGGACAATCTCGGGCCGTAGCCGGGTGACTAACCGCAACGCGCTCGCTCCATCGGCCGCCTCACCGACGACCTGGAACCCCTCGGCTTGGAGCAACGCTCGGGCCGAGGCTCGAAAGGCTGCGTGGTCGTCGACAATGAGCACCGTTGGGCGCACGCAGCTGATCGTGCCACAGGTCCCTCGCGGGACGCATTGTGGACAGCCGTAGTCCAGCGGTGCTGCTCCTGCTGTTGATTAGGTCGTTGGCCGACCGGGAAGCGCAGCGGTGGCGGCTAGGGAAAGCCCAAGCGGGCGGTGGGTACCTTACGTTCGTATGACCCGTCCTTTGAAACGCCCGATGAGGGTGGCATTAACGGACCACATGACAGGGGCTCAATCCGTGCGCGAGTCAAGCCCAGCGGAGTGCAGCTGGCCGTTCCAAGCCGGCGCATCCTCTTAGAGCTGCGGCTCAGGCCGCGGCGCTGCTATCTGTGTCGACGCGTTGACTGGGCTGGGCGATGCACACCTAGACC
>JBKOZG010000358.1:0-5056 GCA_046725775.1 Actinomycetota bacterium
GGGCTGGTCGGCAGCCTGCGGATGGGCCACTACCAGATGATCACCGGGACACAGCACTAGCAGCGACTTGCCCTCATGCGGTTCGAGCGAGATCGCGAAAGTGTGCAGGTCATCGACCTCGCCAACCTCCTCATCAGTGAACATGTCGACCAACACGCTGCCTGGCACCAGGGCTTCGGAGCTGACGCTTCCGGCGATGGCATGCGCAGAGAAGTTCAACACAGTGACCTGCTCTGCATCAGTCAGCTGGTGCACCATGACCAGCATCGCTTTGTTGGAGACATGCGGCACATCGAGCTGGATGCTGGTCGCGATCCCGTATCTCTTCCGAACGGCCAGAATCTCGGCGAGTCGGCGGGCAAACGAGGTGCTGTCCTGCAGCTGGGCGGGCAGCGAGCCGTAAAGACTGACGCCACGGGGCATCTTGGACAACGACTCGTGAGCATGAGGCCGGTAGTCCATGAGGTCGTACGCTGCGCGGTGGATCCAGCGCGTGTCGCCATCCGCGAGAAGCCCGCTGACTTGCTTATGGTCCAGGGTGAGCATCCCGCAAAGATCCCAACCAGACAAGGCGAAAACTCCCGGCTGCAGCGCGTTGAACATTGCCAGCAGCAGGTGCGCCTGCTTGATCTGCTCTTCTTGTTCTGCGGTGAGCTTGGCGATACTCCTGAGGCCCAGCGAGGCTGCGATGATCGTTGCGGTGGTCGACGCGATGCCGTTCTGCGTGAAGATCGCGTTGTATGGCGCGGCGTCTCCGGTCAGATGATCAAGAAGGTCCTGTCGGATGGTGACAGCCAGCTCGTGGCCGGTCTGCTCACGGCTGCGGAACCTGAACAGATCTCGGGCATGGAGCGTTTCGAAGTGCACCAGCTCGTAGGTCATCTCGTCGTGGTTTTGCAGCGCGTGCACCAGACAGGCCGGCTCCACGCCGTGCTGCCTCGACAGATTGAGAGTGAGGCGAACGAACTCGGTATCCCCGGTCGCTAGCGCATGGTGATAGGCCGGTCGGTTGACGAAGTCGTAGGAAAGATCGGCGCCTCGTTCCGCGGAGCTATGGATGTCATCGATGGTGAGGTTGAGCTCCTGGAAAGTGAAGCCACCAACCTTGCGGACCATGCTGGCAATAAGCTGATTGGCGGCCTCCGACAGAGGATGACCTTCTGACCACGCAGGTGAGCCCTCAGCACTCTTCTCCACGCCAAGGAAGCCGTTGGCATCCAGCCGCAGGGCGCTGCTACCAAGATCACCTAGTGAGTGCAGCGCATCTCCGATCACCAGTCGCATGCCGGCGAAGCTCGGGTCGAGCCAGTTGATCGAGGGCTGGCCCTCCTTGAAGTAGTGCAGATAGACCCAGCGTCGCTCAACGCCATCCGGGCCGAGCACTGGCGCGGTGGCGCTCCAGTTGGTGTCCTTGACGCCGGACTCGTAGAAGATCACCCGCTGCATGCGCCCGATGATGTAGCCGTGCTTGGCCAATTGATCTTCCGCCTCGATGTCGAGGTTGATCGAATCGCCCTTGGTCACGATGGGTAACAGGTGCCAGTCCTTGGGATCGATCTCGACCATGTGGTAGATACCCGGGTAGTCGCCTATCTTCATCTCCGCCAGTCGGAAGTCCGAGCCCTTGCCGGTGTGGCCTGGCACGATGTCGTCGATCACCATCCCGAGATGGCCAGCGGCCACCTCGCACATCGACCGGAACTCATCCTCGGTTCCGAACGTCTCGTCAATCGCGTTACTGATCCGGTCGAAGTGGCCATCCACGCTGGGCGTTTGATCCCAGCCCACCAGACCACCGGCCTTCTTGACAGGACCGGTATGGACGCCGTCAATGCCGATAGCCTCGAAGGCAGCCCACAGATCATCGTCGCCGAGCGTACCCAGGAATGACGTGCCGGGCTTGGTGATCATGGAGATCGGGTATGCAGTGAACCACACTGACGCCTTTTCGATCGCCGCCCGGGGATCCGGGTTGGCATAGGGGTTTTGCCACATACTGCCCTGGCCGGAGAAGAGGGTGGCGAACCTCTTTGCATCCTCAAGCATCGACCGCTCGATAAGCCAGCTGACGTACGCGGAGTTGTCGCCGCTGGGTTTCCCGGTGCGCTCGGCCCGAGGTCCGATTGTGAAAAGGTCCCTGAGCCGGCCTCTCGGTCGTAGCCGCCTGGGCCGCGCCGGGTAACGCTGTTCGTCGTAACTGATCTCACTTGGTTCATGCGCCTCAGGTGCCGGCTGCTCAAGGTCAGTTTCGCTCATGGGCCCCCCAGTTTCGCGCCCGTCCGCCGGAGATTACGGACGCTGCTCACGTTAGTGCAAAGGTCCCCGGATGCGTCACCGCGTCAGTACTGCGCGTGCCAGCTCGGGCTGCCCAGCTTGCCCTCGACCTGCTTGTCAAGATCAATTCCGAGTTGCCGAGCGAGTATCGCGGCTGCGATCACCACATCGGCGAGGTGCGCGCCGACATCTTCCGGGGCACTGAAGCCGAGGCCTTGACTCATCGCTCGTCGCAGACCCTTGACACTCTCGCCCGAACTCTCGACTAGACGTAAGGCGGTATCGGTCAAGCTGTCCTCGCCATCACGCTCTCGTAGCCCATCCGCGAGCGCCATGATCCGTGGGTCGGTGGCGACCATTGCCAAATCGGGATCGGGGTCACCGCCCAAGATGAGGAAGCGGTAACCAATGATCTCTGCTCTGAACCCGCGCTCTCCGGGTCGCCGCTCACGCAACTCGCTGTACACCACACCGGCTGCACGGTGCAACAGAAACAGCCCGCTCAAGTCATGCGGAGGCACATGGATCTGAAACTCGACACCGAGACCGCGCGGGACGATGTAGGGATCGCTCGGCGGCACCAGCTCGATCCGCGAGCGCGCCAGCGAGAGGCACGCGCGGGGCTGCTCCTGCTCCCGAAAGGACTGGTACTCGACCTTCCAGCCAGCTTCGCTGAAGATCGACGCGGCGGCGTATGGATCCTCGGTTGCAAGCAGGGGGGCAAGCATTCCTGAACTCCAAACACAAGCGACTGCGCCTGCTTCTCACTCTTCCACAGATGATCCGATCTGGCGTGCGACGCGGCGGATGAGCTCTTGACAAAGATCGGAGCCGCACGGCAGTGGCGAGCACAGGACCACCGCCAGTCACAGCGATCACAGCAGTCCCCGAAACGCGAGCGTCCTAGACTCAAGCGATCATGCCGAGGCATCAGACACGGACCGGCGACGGAACCAAGCCCCGCGCGCCGGCTTCCCTATGGGCTGCGACGCTGATGATGATCATGGTGGCCGCCATTATCCGGACCGGCGGCGCGGTCGGGCTGTAGAGGGCCGATCTGGCGGCCACCTGAGCCCTATGACTTGTCAGTGCTGAGAGTGGCGAGCGCACGTAGCGCCAGCGGATATCCGGCAACACCGAAGCCGGCGATGATGCCGGCGGCACCCGGCGACACGTACGAGTGATGGCGAAACGACTCCCGTCTATAGACGTTCGAAATGTGCAGCTCGATGACGCGAGCACCGGACCCGGCAATGGCGTCATACAACGCCAAACTGGTGTGCGTGTACGCCGCGGCATTCAGCACTGCGCCGACTGCCTCACCAGCCGACTCGGCCCGCCCCGCCTCCTGCACCCAATCGACGAGCTCACCCTCGCGATTCGTCTGGCGAAACTCCAGATCCCAACCCAGCTCGTTCGCCACTTCGAGACAGGATTGCTCGACATCGCCCAAGGTCGCCTTGCCGTAGATCTCCGGTTCACGCAACCCAAGCAGATTGAGGTTCGGGCCGTTCAGCACGTACACGGTGGTCATGGTGGTACTCCATCACGGCGGCAGGTTAAAGGCGGGTACCGACAAAGACCTCTCTCGGAAGTCGGTCTTCGCTCGTCACCTCGGCGACGGAGCGGGCTCGGAATCCGACATCGGCGAGCACCTGGAGCCACCGCGCTCGCGGGAACAGTCCGAACTCGTGCGTGTCGTGCGCCAGCCGCACGGTGCCATCAGCCTCGCGGAGTAGGAAGGCGAACTCGCTACGGGTACGGCTGTCGCCGGGGTCAGGGTCGGTGGACCACTCGAGGTAACGCACGCCCCGGCCGTCCGGTGCGTCGTGGCCGCCATGTTGGGTGCCCGGCTCGAAATTCTCCGCAATGTCGTCGGGCACGAAGACTGCCACGCCACCCACCCGGCAGTGCTCGTACGCGGTGGTGACGGCCCGTCGTAGGTCGGCCTCGGTTGTCATGTAGTCGATGGCGTCGTGGACGAACACGGCATCGAAGCTCCGCCCGAGACGCAGCGTTCGCATATCACCCAGGAGGTGTTCACACTCGGGATTCAGCTGCCGGGAGACGGCCAGCATCTCCTCGGAGAGATCCACCAAGGACATCTCGAACTCACCCTTGAGATGGAAGGCGTTGCTACCGCCCCCGCTCCCGAGCTCGAGAACCGTACGGGTCGGCGGGTTGGCCATGCGCAGCAGCGAGGCCGCGAACGCTGCTTCCTCCGCATACTCCGCGGGTGCGGAGATCAACGGCCACCACGAGGCGAGATCACTGTAGAAGCGGTGTTTCGGCGGTGCATCGCGATCATGGTCCTGGTCAGCGGACTAGGTCACCTGCTCGAGCCTAACTGGGTCTACCGGTCGGCGGCGCCCGGTTCATGCCAGGCGCCGTCTCGTCGCTCAGCCAGACCACGTACATACGCAGCTTGACCCAGGTGCTGCATGGTATCGCCGATCACGCTGACCATCCGGACTGCCGCAGTCACCGGCGGATCCCAGCGAGTGTCGACAATTCGATCCAACTCGGCGGTCGTGATGCCGTCCACATAGCGCAGGGTGAGCTCGTGAACGGCTTGATGGTATCCACTGAGGAGATCGCTGCTCACTCGCACGGCCGCGACATCCTTGGGGCCTTGGCCATAACCGGTGGCCCACTTACTGAACGGCAAGCCGAACCTCTCCCGCCACTCCGGCCACACCTGCTCGACCTGTGCCAGATCGGCCATGTGATCGTCCTGGACCTGTCTCTTATACACATCTGACGCTGCCGACGAAGATTGTCT
>JBKOZG010000254.1:0-10402 GCA_046725775.1 Actinomycetota bacterium
ACGAGGCCGCCGGCCAGCCAGGCGAAGCCCTGGACCTTGATGACCGTCTGCAGCAGGCCGATGTCGCCCTGGACCGTGCCGTTGGTCGCCGCGGCGAGAACGTCGTTGACGTAGCCGGGGTTGGAGTCAGCAAGCGAGGGGAGGACGTAGCCGGCGACCAAGGCGGTGCTCGTGATGAGCAGGTAGCCGGCGCCGAAGACGAGGTACCCGACCAAGCCCAGCACGCCGATTTGCTTCACCTGGCGCAGATACATGCCGGTTATGCCGGCCAGCGCCAGGGCAGCCATCAGCACCTTCAGGGAGTTGCGCACGACCCACTCGGTCGTCGTGACGGAGGTGACGTCGGAGTGGGGGTGGTTGATCTGGACGCCGATGAAGATCAGTCCGGCTACGACGGCGGCTACGCCTGCCGCCCGGAAGAGGGTGGTCGGTGTGATGGTCATGTTCGCTCCCTGTCGGGTTTTCCGTGGCGGTCGCCGCGGGGGATGTCTGCAATCTAGGAGGCGACGGGGTGACAGCGCGTCACCCCATGATGTGAATGACGATGTGACACGAGAGGGTCTAGAGGAGCCCGCGTTCGTGGGCGCGGCGCACCGCTGCTGCACGGGTGGTCACGTCGAGTTTGGCGAAGATGCGCTTGGTGTGAGTGCGCAGCGTGTTGAGCGTGACGTAAAGCTCGCGCGCGATCTCTGGTCCGGTGAGTTCACTGTCAAGAAGCCGGAGCACCTCCAGTTCGCGCTGGCTCAGCGGCCCGCCCGGGGTCTGCTGCGACTCTGCCCCCGCTTCGCCGGAGGTCGGAGCGCGCTCGAGGAGCCGTCCGGCGTGCGCCTGCACAACGCGGTCGGGCGTAGCGGCAGCGTGGTGCAGGAGGGTCAGCATCGGGGCGCCCTCGTCCAGGTACAGCCGTACGTTGCTGTCCGGTTCGGGCGTGTCGACGAAGCTTCGGTTGAGTGCGGCGAGCGCCTCCGGAAGATCGCCGTGGGCTTGACGGGCCAGTGCCTGCAGCACGCGGATCTCTCGCACACTTCCGTCTCGCCCCGCCTCCACCGCGCTGCTGTGCAGTCGGTCGAGTAGACCGATCACTGCAGCGCGCTGCTCGCCCCGTTGCTGGGCGAGCATCAGCCGGATCAGAGTCAAGTGCTCGTACTCGCGCAAATAGTCCGGTTGATCATTGACGCTGATTCCTTGATCATCAGCCCACGCGCTCGCCGACGACAGGTCCCCTGCGGCGATCTGGACCCGGGCCCTCATCGCGGCGATGGGGCGTACGTCGGGGTAGAAACCGTGCCGGTACAGCGCCTCGGCCTGGTCGAGCAGGCGCATCGCGGCGTCGTTGTCGCCTTGAGCGACGTGGACCTGTGCCATCACGACGTACCAGCGGTGACGGTTCTCGGTGATGGAGGCCCGTTCACCGAGAACTCGTGCCGACTCGAGGTGTTCCTCTGCCGTGGGAAGGTCGTCAAGCTCGCGGTCGAGCTCGGCCAGTCCGACGTGCAGGTCAGCCGTAGCCCGAGGGTAGGGCGCACCGCTCGCGGTGGCGGTCTGCAGTGCCCGCTCGAACAGCCGGCGGGCGTGGCTCGGCCGACCCGCGGCGACCTCCATGTCGGCGAGCACGATCGTGGTGTCCAGCTCGTCGACGAGGTTGCCCGCGGCGTGCAGGCTGCGCACAGCGTCGGAGAACGTCGACCGTGCTTCGTCGACGTTCCCGGCGGCCCAGGCGGCCAGGCCGAGGTAGCCGTTGGCGCCACCGCGTAAGAAGTGGTCCTCTGGTCCGGCCAGGTCCAAGGCGTGCCGGGCATGGCGTACGGTGCCGTCGACATCGCCGCGTGCCTGCGCCAGCGCCGCTCGGTAGACGTGGACCGCCGCCGGCGCGGTGCGCAGGTCTTCGGTGTCGGCCCAGGTTGCCGCGAGGTCGGGGTCCTGGGCGCCGGCGGCTAGCGCGGCTTCGGCGTCGTCGAGCCGGGATCCGGCCGAGTCGAGGTCCCCGGACATCAGCAGCGACCAGCTGGACAGGATGCAGAGGACCGGGCTTCGGCGCACCACTGGCTCCGGCAAGGACCGCACCCAGGTCAGGAGCAGGCCGTCCTGCCGGGTGGGGCGTATCTGCGGCAACGCCTCCTCCATCAGGTAGCCGGCACGATCGAAATCCTCGGCGGCGAGAGCATGTCGGACTGCGTCCGCGACCAGGCCGCGGGCGGCGAACCATTCGCTGGCGCGCATGTGGAGATCCGGCAGGTCGGCGGGCTGCTCGGCGAGCAGGCGGGCGTGAAGCACGTCGGCGAAAAGGTGGTGGTAGCGGTACCAGGAGCGCTCGGTGTCGAGCGGCACGACGAAGAGGTTTCCACGCTCGAGGTCCTCCAACGTCCGCGTCCCGCCGGTGCCGCCGGTGACGGCGTCGCACAGCGGGCCGTGAAGTCGGTCGAGGACGGCGGTGCGGAGCAAGAAGTCACGAACCTGCGGGGGTTGCCGGGCAAGAACCTCGTCGGCCAGGTAGTCGATGACGAACCGGTTGCTCCCGGTGAACGCCGAAATGAAGCCAGTGACCTCATCACGGTCTGCGATGCCGCGCAGGGAGAGTGCGGCGAGCTGCAGGCCGGCGATCCAGCCCTCCGTGCGGTCCTCCAGCGCGTCCACATCGGCGGCGGTGAGCTCAAGCCCCATCACCCGGTTGAGGAACTCCTGCGCCTCAGTTGGGGTGAAGCGGAGATCGGCGGCGCGCAGCTCAGTGAGCTGCCCGCGACTGCGCAACCGAGCCAGAGGCAACGGCGGATCGGCGCGGGTCGCCATCACCAGATGCAGATGATCCGGAAGATGGTCGAGCAGGAAGGTCACCGCCTCATGGACCTCGGACACTCCGATCGCGTGATAGTCGTCGAGCACCACGATCCACTGGTTGCCCGGCTCCTGGTGACCGGCTCCAGCGAGATCGTTGACCAGCGGGGTCAGAGCGGCGGCTGTCGGGGCGGTTGACAACGACTCGAGGACTACTGCGTCGACATCGAGTCCGGCGCGCTGAAGGGCGGCCACCAGGTGTGTCGCGAAGCGCGTCAGGTCGTTGTCGCCGTCATCGAGGGAGAGCCACCCGACCCGCGTGTGTCTCCCCAGCTCATCGAGCTCGGTGAGCCAGTCACCGAGCAAGGTGGTCTTGCCAAAGCCGGGCGGCGCGGACAGGAGGGTCAGCCGATGGCCTGCATCGAGGGTGGTGCTCAGCCGCTCGGTGAGCCTAGGTCGGGCGACGAGCTGCGGGCGCCGAGCCGGCGCGAATAGCTTGATGGCGAGAACCGCAGTCGACACCATCACCAGATGATAAAAGGCCCAGAGCCTTCGATGCGCTTCTTCTCTGGACGGTGAGGCCCAGGAGCGAGACGTGGTTCGTGCACTGCACTGACCCAGTCGCCGACAACCTTGTCTAGCTCACTGATCAGACTGTCGTCGCCTCGAATCAAGCCGCCGCAGCAGGGCCAGCCGCGTCGCGATCGCACTGCCATTCATGTTTCTGCGTTGAAGTTGCAGCGGAGAAGCGTGCGCCATACGTGGTCGCTGTCAGGTTTTCCTGCTGGCCATTTACATCGCCTTGGAGGCTGTGAAGCATCTATCAGCCGGGAGGAGCTGCTCACCTCTCCTATCGGGATCATCTTGGCCGTGCTGTCGCTGCCTTATCACTAGGGACAGTTGAGGGGTGCGGTCGCCTGTCAGCCACGATGGAAACTACACCTGCCTACCGGGACGGAGATGATCAAGAATGCTGGATCAAGATCATCAGTGGTCAAGGCTAAGGCGTGCGTCGCCGTAGCGTGGCAGCAGCAAAGATGATGGCTGCGAAAACGAATGCGAGCACGATCAGTACGTCCCGCGCCACATCAGCGCCCGGCTCGGCTGAGGTGGTGATTGTGCGCATAGCGTCTACGGCATAGCTCAGCGGCAGCACGTCAGACAAGACGCGCAATGCGGTCGGCAAGTCATCGCGTGGAACCAGCAAGCCGCAGAGCAGGAACTGGGGCAGCACGAATGCCGGCATGAACTGCACAGCCTGAAACTCCGTCCGGGCGAATGCGCTTGCGAAGAGACCGAGTGTTGTGCCTAGGAGGGCAACGACAACCGCAACCACGACCAGAAGCCACGACGGGCCGGCCACGTCCAAGCGCAGCACGAGAATCGAGAAGCCGGCAGTCAGGAGTGCCTGAAGTACTGCCAACAATCCGAAGGCTAACGCGTAGCCGCCCAGGAGGTCACCCTTGCTGACCGGCAGCGTCAGCAGCCGCTCCAAAGTGCCGGACTGACGCTCGCGGAGGGTAGCCACACTCGTGAGCAGGAACATGACGACGAACGGGAAGACGCCCAAGAGCGGTGCACCGATGTGATCGAACACCGGCGTCTGGTTGAAGATCCAGGCGAGTACGCCAAGCAGAACGCATGGCACGACGAGGAGGAGTCCAATTGTTCGAGGGTCGTGACGAACCTGCCGCAGGACGCGGTTTGCGGTAGCCGTTCCCGCCCGCACAGTCATCGAACTGCCTTGCGATGAAGTGATCGACCGACGGTCGGCGCTGAGGCGGCGTCGCCCTTCTGCTCAACCAGCGCGAGGAAGGCGGCCTCGACGTCAGGCACGCCGATAGCTGCAAGTAGCTGGTCAGGCGTGTCGTCGGCGAGTAACTCGCCGCCGCGCATCAGCAGCAAACGGTCACAACGGCTGGCCTCATCCATGACATGGCTGGACACCAGGAGCGTCACCCCGTCGGCCGCCAGTCGATGGAATATCGCCCACAGGTCGCGGCGAAGGACGGGGTCGAGGCCGACCGTTGGTTCGTCCAACACCAAAAGCTCGGGGGTGCCAAGTAGCGCCACGGCCAACGATACGCGGCAGACCTGGCCGCCCGACAAGGCGTCCACGCGGGAGTCGAGGTAGGCAGTCAGATCGACGAACTCGACAACGCGCGCCAGCTCAGCCTTCACCTCAGCTCTGGGCACGCCCACCACTGCGGCGAAGTACTGCAGATTCTCCCTGACCGTCAAGTCGGAATAGACGCTGGCGCTTTGGGTGAGGTAGCCGACGCGGTGGCGGAGATCTGGATGACCAGCGGGATAGCCGAGCACGTCGATTTCGCCGCCCGACACCACCTGGACACCGACGATGCTGCGCATCAGCGTCGTCTTTCCGGACCCACTCGGACCGAGCAGGCCCACCACCTGGCCACGCGGCACATCGACCGTCAATCCTGGAATCACGACCTGGCCAGCACGTACCACACGGAGTCGCGAGACCCGGATCGCAGATACGGCTTGGGCCGACTCTGACCCGCGCCCATCACGCTCGGCGCTGCGCATGGTTTGAACTTACGCCGTTCACTGCACGCCAACGTCCGATCAGCCTCCAGCCCGTGACCGAAAGTAGCGCTAAAGGAGAACGGGCCGTAGGCATAAGGCGACCCTCGGGTTCTGCACACAAGCTCTCGCTCCTGTGAGCCTCCCGACTTAAAATGACCACGAGCCGGGAAGGCCACCATGCAGCTGCCACCCATCACGCAGAGGTCACAAGAGCCCGCCCCGACCCAACGACCCATGACGCCGAGGACGCTGGTGGCGTTCTTCGCGCTGGCGTTCGGGTTGGGTTGGTCTGTCGGAGCGTTGATGGTCGTGTTCAACACCCAGATCGAGTCGATCTTTGGCGAGATCGGCTACACCAACCCGGGATTCATCCTGGTGGTCTACTCACCGGCCATCGCCGGTGTCTACCTGGTCTGGCGACACTACGGCACCAAGGGCCTCGGCAGCTTCTTCCGGCGCTTCACCCTGTGGCGGATGCCGGCCGCCTGGTGGTTGTTTCTGGTCCTCGGCATTCCCGCTGGCAAGTACCTGGGCGCCGCCCTCAACGGCACCATCACCGACTTCCCGTTCGATCCTTGGTACGGGGTCCTGCCGATGTTTGCGGCCGCCTTGCTCATAGGGCCGGTCGAGGAGATCGGCTGGCGCGGGGTTGCCCTGCCGCTGCTCCAGCGCCGCTATTCGCCGCTGTGGGCCAGCCTGATCCTGGGGGCGTTCTGGGGCATTTGGCATCTGCCTGCCTTCCTGCTCAGCGGCACCGAGCAGAGCGCCTGGTCATTCGGGCCCTTCGTGATCGGGGTGCTGGCCCTCTCGGTCCTGGTGACCCCGATGTTCAACGCCGCCCGAGGCAGCCTCCTGATCGCCGCCTTGTTCCACTTCCAGATGAACGGCCCGGCCTGGCCCGACGCCCAGCCCTGGGAGAACTACGTGTTCGCGATCGCCGCGGTGGTCGTCGTGCTGCTGAACCGGAAGGCGATGCTGACCCGCGAGCAGGCGGTCACCGAGGTCCTCTATCCCGGGGAAGAACCCACCCACGACGACGGGTATGATCCCGGCCGGCCAGCGACCTGATCAGGGTGTAGGAACATTCACGGGCCCTCGACGCCCAGACGGAGGGTCAGATCCACGACATCTCCGGTCGCTGCAACGTGTTCCTACCCACGGCTCATACCCGTTCAGTTCTCACATGAACAGATCGTCAGCCGTCGCAGTTACGCCGGGTTCCTTCGGGCGTCCGCCTGGCCACCAGCCCTCCTTACGGGCCAGGAATGCCAGAACCGCCATGCCGATAGCCACCGTGCCGAAGATCAGTTGGAGGACGCTGAAACCGAGAAACGGAATCTGGACAAGCAACTCTGTCGCCAACAGTGCGCTCGCCACCCAGCACGGCTGTCGGCGCCCAGGGCGAGCGCCGCCACGCGAGCCACGCAGCCAAGATGGCAGAGCGACAGTGAGGAACAGGTCGTGCTGTGGGACGCGGTTGAGGGCTCGAGCGGGCTCACACCATCGTCCAGCGCGGTCTGAGGTAGCGCGGCAGAGCCCGACGTTCGATGCCGGCCGCATGGGCTGGTCATCGCTCCAGCACTGAGCGGTGGTGAATCGGCCAGCGACAGTCCGATCAGGGAGCGCAGCTACCGCCTAGATCTCGACAAGAGCGCCCGGTCGCGCTGGGGGGACAGCAAGGACAGTGACGGCGGCACGGTGGTCGGCCCCACACCGAGCGGGTTGCGGCCTTCAGATCCTCATAACTATCCCGCCGGCGCCGACAGTCCACGACCCCAGTCGCGATCAAACGGACCTCCAGCCCGTCCCAGTCAGCGATCGGACAGGCGACGTCAGGTTGCGTCTAACCGCGGTGACGGGTCGCCGAGCCGGTCGGCCGACCCGAACAGGGCAGGAATCGTATCGGCGTCCAGGGGGAACCCGCTCAGCGGGTCGGCGACGTACTTGCCAACCTCGGCTTAGTCGCGGCTGAGCCACTCATGTCTGGGAGCATGTCTGATGTGCCGAGACGCATTCTGATGGACGTCGACACCGGCACTGACGACGCTCTTGCCATCCTCTACGCCATACGCCACCCCGATCTCGAAGTGATCGGCATTAGCTGCGTTGCTGGGAACGTCCCGACCGACCAGGTAGTGATCAACACCTGGAAGGTGCTGGATGCTGCGGGTGCTGGAGACATTCCAGTTGCGGCTGGCGCCTTGCAGCCGCTGATCGAGCGCGCCCGGCGCACTAATGGATCACACGGCGTCGATGGACTTGGCGGGATTCAGCTACCGGAAACCTCACGCCAGCGATCACCTTTGCATGCCGTCGAGCTACTGCATCAGTTGATCATGACCTCCACGGAGCGACTGACTCTGATCACGCTGGCACCTAAGACGAACGCGGCAATGCTGCTCAGCATGTATCCGGAGGTGGCAACCCGCCTTGAGCAGATCATCTTCATGGGCGGCTCTGCCAGCGGCGGCAACGTGACCGCTTTAGCAGAGTTCAACGTCTGGCAGGATCCCGAGGCGGCGCAGTGCGTTATCGAGTCGTCGAGCCCAATCACTATGTACGCGCTTGACGCCTTCAGCCGTCTCACGGTGCCTCGCACCGATGCCGACCGCTTCCGAAACGATGATCATCCAGCAATCCGGTTGGCGGGCGAACTCCTCTACCGGCGACGCGCCAGGGCGGATGAGGAGAACCATGACTACGTGGGCTTGCTCGGCGACGCCGGAGCGATGGTTCTGCTGACGAACCCGGAGCACTTTGTCACCCGCACGTTTTCCGTTCGGGTCAACCTCGACGGCATGGGCCGCGGACAGACGATCGTCGATCAGCGCGCTGCACCCGGAGATACTGCAGAGCACGATCCCGATCCCTGGTCCAAGATCGCGGTAGTTGTTGATCTAGACGTTGCCCAGGCTGCGGCAACGTTCGTCAAAGTGATCGAGGCCTACGACTCGTGACTGTGTTCGGCCTGAAGCTCGGCGACCTGGGCATGTACCTCGACCATGTCCAGGCCCTTGACCGCGTCAAGGACCTGCTTGAGGGCGTGGCCGGGCAACGCGCCCGCCTGGTTGAACACCAGCACACCCTCACGGAAAGCCATCAGCGTCGGAATGCCCTCAATGCCCAGTAGGCCGGTTAGCTCAGGGTTGGCGTCGGTATCGAGCTTGGCGAAAACGATCCCGTCATACTCCTCGGAGGCCTTCTCATAGATAGGCCCGAATCGCTTACACGGTCCGCACCACTCGGCCCAGAAGTCCACCAGGACAATTTCGTTGTCGGTGATGGTGTCCTCGAAGGTGTCGGCACTGATCTCAAGCGTTGCCATGCGAATGCTCCTCGTAACTGATGGGCTGCTCATGGAGGCGTTTGCGGCAGCCAATGTGTCAACCGATACCCATTCATGCCTATTCCACAGAGCCGCCCTATTTGATCGCGACGAGCCGACGCATCGGGATCGCCACATCGACCACTTCGCGCCTCTTCAAGCGGTCCTCGAGGTACTCGATCGCGCTCTCGACCCGCGACCAGCGCGTGTTCGGGAGGTAAAGCGCTGACATCACCAACTCGGCGTCGGCTCGCGAGCGAATGCTGAAGCGGTAGCGTTCGCGAGCATCCTCAACCGCCCGCATCCGATGCACGGCCAAGGTCTTGGCGAAGCCGGTCAGTTCGACCGGTCCCGGAAACTGGGGCTTGGTCCGCAACCGTCCATTAATCCGAGTGAGCACCCTGAGGTCGCGCGGGCCGAGTGGCCTGATTGCCGGAGCGATTGCGGCCAACACACCACCCGGGCGCAGCACGCGCGCCACTTCCCGGACAACTCGTGATAGCGGTTGGACTACTACCAACCCCATCGAGCTGGTAACGACATCGATGCACTCGTCCTTGAATGGAAGCTCCAACGCATCGGCCCGGATCCATGGCCCTGGTCCCCGATCTGCCGCCAACGCCAGTTCATGCTCAGACAAATCCAAACCGATGACCGTACGCCCCGGTTGGGCCAGTTCACGCGACATCGGACCTGATCCGCATGCAAGATCGAGCACGATGCCGGCATTCGCGGACACTGCTCGGGCCAGCCAGCGGTACGGCGAATGGTCCCCCGCCAGAGCGCGGGAGAGCACAGCCTCGGCGATTCCAGCTCTCTGGCGATGAAACTCCGAAAGGTAGGCCCGCCAGTTCACCTCGTCGCTGCTGGCGACGAAATCTTCTCGTGGCGCCATTACGCGCGCGACACGAATAGGTGGGTGGCTGCTTCTCGGTCGATCTCGCAGCTAGGCGAACCGTAGGCCGTAAGCCGCACGCCCAGTCCCCCCAGTTCGGCGCTGACTACGGCACCAGGCTGAATACCGGCTTGTCGCAACGTACCCATCATCTCCACGTCCTTCTGGATCTCCTCGCTCATCCGCTCGATGACGACTCTGATGGGGGACGTGGAGCTGCTGACAACGTCCTGCAACTGCTCATTTCCGTCCCGGAACGGCTCGGTGGCAGTGCTGACTCCGAGTTCCTCAAGCCCGGGAATGGGATTGCCGTACGGCGACAGAGTCGGCACGTTCAGGAGATCAACGAGTTTGCGCTCCACATCTTCAGAGATGACGTGTTCCCAACGGCAAGCCTCGTCGTGCACCTTCTCCCAATCCAGCCCAATGACGTCAATGAGAAGCCGCTCGGCCAGTCGATGCTTCCGCATGACTCGCGTCGCACGCACCCGACCCTCGTTGGTTAGCTCCAGATGACGGTCACCCTGCACGTGTACGAGGTTGTCACGCTCCATGCGGGCAACGGTCTGCGACACGGTGGGACCACTTTGATGCAAGCGCTCGGCGATCCGCGCACGGAGGGGAACAATCCCCTCCTCCTCCAGCTCATAGATGGTGCGAAGGTACATCTCAGTGGTGTCGATCAGGTCGCTCACGCTGACATTCTCCATCTTTCGCCACCTCTTGAGCGTTGCCGGGTCAAGGAGCAGCAGTCGGTGAGTGGGTGAAAGGTCAACCGCTTGTAGGTTTCAACAGGCGTAACAACCGTGCTGATTCGGCGGTCACAGCGTCACGAGCCGGGCCGAGATAGCGTCGGC